>JASFBB010000350.1:0-4464 GCA_036172345.1 Anaerolineae bacterium | reverse complement strand
ACAACAGCCACTGACCTGTCATCAATGCGACCACGCCCAACGTTGCCCCCAGTGCCAGTGATCCGGTATCGCCCATAAAGAGCTGGGCAGGATACGCGTTGTACCAGAGGAACGCCAAGATGCCGCCCACCACGGTGAAGTCAAAAGCCACCAACCACGTCTGGCCCTGCAAGTAAGCAATGACCCCATAAGCCGCAAAGGCGAGCGTGCACAAACTCCCCGCCAACCCATCCAGGCCATCTGAGAGGTTCACTGCATTTGATGTGGCGACGATGACAAATGCGGCGATGGGGATGTACCATCCTCCTATGTCGATTTTCTCAGGGATACCCGGTATAGCAACACTGCGCAAGCCAAGTCCATAATGAAGAATGAGGGCTGTGATAACCGCGAGAAGCATCTGCCAAAGGAATTTATGGCGTGCTAGCATACCTGTAGGCACACGGCGTACTCCGGTGAGATCATCCAATGCACCGAGCACGCCGTAAGCGGCCATCACGCCCATAGGCACTAGTATGGAACGCCCGATCAGGGTCAGCCCCCATAGGTTCGCTAAGTTCAGAACTCCTGTGATCACCAGGACCGACACCAAGATCATCAATCCTCCCATAGTGGGTGTGCCCACTTTCATCTGATGGGTGACAGGCCCATCGACGCGTACTTGCTTGCCTATGCGCCAGCGACGAAGCAAATTGATAAGAGGTGCACCCCAGATCACTGCCACCAGAAAGGATATCGCTGCTAACGTTAAAGCGTACTGCATCAATCACCGCCCTTGGCTTCCTGAAGAGCTTCCACAATCTCCTCCATTGCCATAGAGCGCGAGCCCTTCACCAAAATGATATCGCCCGGTTGGACGATCTGGCGTAGGTGGACGATGGCCTCCTGATTCGTCGCCGTCTGTATGATAGCCTGAGCCGGCATTCCGCATGCGCGCGCTTCCTCGGCGATAAGTCGCGCCAACGTTCCAACCGTCACCAAGAGCGACGCAGTGGTGACCACACGACAACCCACCTTGCGATGCCCTGCATCCGTGAAATCTCCTAACTCAGCCATGTCGCCCAAGACGACGATCTTGCGTCCACTGGTCACTATATCATCCAACAGATTGAGTGCCGCGATGGTAGATACAGGGCTGGCATTATAAGTGTCATCCAATATGATCGAACCATTAATACCAGGCACGTTCACCAGGCGCAGTTGTACACCACTGTTCTGGAGACCAGACAGGATCTCCTCCCAATGCATCCCCTCGATCAACCCCACCGCTGTGGCGCACAGAGCTGTATGAACGCTGTGGCGTCCCAGCAAGGGGACTTTGACGTGGATAACTTCGCGCCCGTAATGCAACACGAAGCGAATCCCCTCCCATCCTTCGCTCAACACGTCGCTTGCCCGCAGATCTGCCCCTTGAGCAAGGCCATAGTAAAACACGCGCACCCCATTTGGCGCCTTCTCGGCCATGAGGCGCACTAATGGGTCATCGTAGTTGAGCACTGCGACTCCGCCTGGAGGTAATGCCCGTATCAGCTCCGATTTCGCATCCGCAATGCGCTCAATGCTGCCCAAACGTTCCAGATGGGTTGGGCCAACGTTAGTGACCACTCCTATATGGGGGCGTGCTATCATGCAGAGCTGGGTGATTTCTCCTAGATTGTACATCCCCATTTCCAACACGACTCGCTCATGCGTAGAACGCAGCTGTAGCAGAGTCAAAGGCAGTCCTATCTCGTTATTGAGGTTGCCGGGATTCTTCAAAGTGGAGAACCGCTTGCTCAAAACGGACCAAGTCAATTCCTTCGTCATGGTCTTGCCGACGCTGCCGGTAATGCCAATGACGCGCACGGGAAACTTGGCTCGCCAGTGGGTTGCCAGTTGTTGAAGAGCACTTAGGGTGTTTGTCACCTTGAGGCATATCGGCATCCGTATCTCGTCGAAATCCTGTGGTAGCGTACCTGTCGCATCAATTGTCAACCAATCTCCATGCACAGGGCGGTGGATTAATGCGACAATTGCCCCTCGCCGGAAAGCGTCGGCTACATAGTCGTGCCCGTCAGCGTGCCTGCCCGGCAGTGCCACAAACATAGCGCCTGGCGATGCCTGACGTGAGTCGACAACCACCTGACTGATAGGGGTGCTTGCCACCTTGCTACCCCTTGGAGCGTGGCCGGTCAGCCCAAACAGTATTTCAGACAACGTCAGCTCTGCATATCCATTCATTTCATTCGCAGTGCCATCTCTCGATTCACCTCACTATTGCGCCGTTGTGGCTGCTGGTGTAGCGGTGCGTTGGCGCACTGCATCCGGAGGGACATCTAACAACACCATGAGCTCTTTGGCAACACGCGCAAACACGGGTGCGGCTACCTGTGAGCCCCAAGGAGATGTTTGAGGGCGCCGCAACACTACCAGTATCAGCACCGCCGGATCGTCAGAGGGTAGATATCCCGCAAATGAGGCGATCGTTGCTGTAGGGTGGTATCCTCCTACCACATATACCTGGGCAGTGCCTGACTTGCCGGCCACTCGATACCCTGGCACCCGTGCTAGGGTGGTCTCCTGCTCAACTGCTTTCTCCAGCATTCTCGTTACGATGTGAGCGCTTTGCGCTGTAATAGTGCGCCGTATCGGCTTGGGCGAAGTTATAATACTGTTACCATCGTTGTCTGTGATTGCCTGGACAACATATGGTTTCATAAGCAAACCACCATTCGCGATAGAAGCGATTGCCACAGCGACCTGAAGGGGGGTTGCAGCCATCGCTTGGCCGAAGCTATTTCTCCCAAGATCACTTTCTGACCATTCGGGGTCATCGGGCGTCTTGAAACCGCCGGGCACTTCGCCAGCCAGATCAACGCCTGTTATGCTGCCAAACCCAAAGCGACGCAGATAGTGATAAAAACGTTCCGGTCCCAATCGAACTGCAATTTGAGCTGCCTCTACGTTGAGGGATTTGCCCAAAACCGTTGTGAGGTCCACGTGACCGTATGCCTGCTTATCGGGGTTATAGATGGGGCTGCCGCCCACCTCGATGGCGCCTGGATCATAGAAAGTCTCATTAGGGTCTATCACCCCCGAATCAAGTGCTGCCGCAACTGTTACGACCTTGATCACAGAGCCCGGTTCGTAGACTGTGCTGATGGCCGGGTCGATAAATGTCTCATATGCTTCGTCGGCATAATGGTTCGGATCATAAGCCGGCAAGCTAGCCATTGCGATGATCGCCCCTGTGCGAGGTTGCAGCACCACCATGGTACCGCTTTCAGCCCCGGACTCTTGCAATGCTTGCGCCAGCTCACGCTCAACAAGATGTTGAGCTGTATGTCTGATACTTAGATATAGATTTTTGCCATCTTCAGGGGGCGTGTACTGGCCTATTGCAACAGGGATTGGCTCACCCCAAGGGTCAGGTTCGGCAACACCGACGCCCGGTTTGCCCCGTAGCACACTCTCATAGAAGCCCTCGACCCCGTAGCTACCTCGATAACCGGCTAAGTCACTCGCCACGAAGCCCAGCAGATGGGACGCGAGAGCGCCTTGTGGATATACTCGTTGGTTGCGTTCCTCCAGTGTGACCATCAGGTAATTCAGCTGCGCAATCTCACGAGCTGTTGCCTGAGAGACATGGTCCTCGAGGCGGACGTACACGCGAGTTGTATCCGCTATCTTCTCCATAATGGCGGTTGGCTCCCGGCCAAGTAGTGGGGCGATTTTTTCGGCGAATTTGCGGCGGTACGCTTCATTAGGCATAGCATTTGGTGAGGCGCCCACACTATAGGTGGTGAGGTTACATGCCAACAGCACTCCATCATGGTCGTAAATAAGCCCTCGTTGAGGCTTGAGAGGCTTCTGTAACCGTCCCTCCTCGCCACGTTTAGCGTATGCCAACGGTGTAGTGCGATCGAAAACTTGCCATCGCACCAGCTGAGCTGTCAACACCGATAGAGCGATGCCCAGCAAGGCCGTCACAGTTATAAGGCGTAAACGGGTTTCGCGTCCAACCGACATACGATCTCAGGCCTCCCAGCCTTGAAGCATGTTATGGATTTATCTCAAGTCGATTGGCTTCCCACACAAAAACTTCTTCGACTGAATAACCGGACACCGACAAATAGAACGCGCTGGTGGCCGGGGCAAAACCCAGCGCACGAGCGCGCTCCTCCACAGATGGAAGGGACTCCCACTTCGCAATTTCCACCCTGAGCGCTGCATTCTCGGCTTCGATTTCCTTGAGTCTCTGTCGAGATTGTTCTATCTGAAGGTTGGTGGCAGAAATGATATAGGCCTGCGATAGATAAAGCCACCCGACTAAACTGATAAGGAGAATTATCAACAAGATTCCCAGCGCATCGCGTCGTTCTACGCGCCCCACAAAACGGTGCATGAGGTGTCCAGGACGAAGCAAAGTTTGAATGGGCAGGGCGGTTCGGTTGTTCATCGTTTCACTCGTATTCCTTGCGTTCG
>JASFBB010000349.1:0-2019 GCA_036172345.1 Anaerolineae bacterium | reverse complement strand
CTGCGAATGCTGTGCCGCGAGATCAAGGCAACCAGCTTGTGTGGCCTCGGTCAGGGTGCTCCCAACCCGGTGGAGAGCACGCTCAAGCACTTCTTGCACGAGTATGAGGCCCATATTTACGATCGACATTGCCCGGCGGGTGTCTGTCAGGATCTGGTGCGTGCCCCGTGCGTCAACGTATGTCCTGCCGGTGTAGACAGCCCGGCATACCTTGCTCTAGTCAGCCAGGGACGTTATGCAGAAGGGCTAGCTGTCCACCGCGATGCCAATCCCTTTGCCATGATCTGCGGACGTGTCTGCCCCGCGTTCTGTGAGCGCAAGTGTCGTCGCGGCAAGCTGGATGAACCGATCGCTATCCGTCTGGTCAAGCGCTTTATGGCCGATCACGAGTATGCCGTGCCTTGGACACCGGAGCGCCTAGCGCCTTCCAAGGAGCAGAAAGTGGCCGTAATCGGCGCCGGGCCGGCGGGTTTGACAGCGGCACTGCGTCTGGCACAACAGGGTTATCAGGTGACCGTGTTCGAGAAGATGCCCCAGCCAGGCGGCATGATGACATATGGTATTCCGGCGTATCGGTTGCCGCGCGAGCCGCTGTTCGCCGAGATCGAGCACATCAAGCGCGCCGGTGTGGAGATCCGCTGCAATCAGGAGCTGGGCAAGGACTTCACCATCGGCAGCCTGAAGGAACAGGGATACGCCGCCATCATCCTGGCACTCGGGGCACACAAGAGCCGTCGCCTGGGCATTCCGGGCGATGACCTGCCGGGCGTGTATCCGGGTGTGCAGTTCCTGCGTGACATCGCATGTGGCAACCCGCCCGATATGAAGCAGAAGCGCGTGGTCATCGTCGGCGGCGGTGATGTCGCCGTTGACTCAGCGCGCTCGGCATGGCGTTTGGGCGCCGCGGAGGTGCACGTGCTCTACCGGCGTGAGGAGAACGATATGCCGGCACACCGCGAGGAAATCGAGGCGGCCAAGGACGAGGGAATCCAATTCCATTTCCTGGTCAACCCGGTGGCGGTGCTGGGTCATGACCGCGTCGAAGGAGTGCGCGTGCAGCGCCAACGCCAGGCGGAATATGACAACACCGGTCGGCGCATTGTACGCCCCATCGTAGGTTCTGAGTTCGACCTCGCCTGCGACGTGGTGATCCCGGCCATCGGCCAGACCACCGATTTTGATTGGCTGAAGGATGATGCTGTTGAGACGGATCGTCTCAGCACCATCAAGGTGGGCAATGCGATGGAGACCTCGTGTGAGGGGGTCTTTGCTGCTGGTGATGCCGTAAGTGGCCCGTTGACGGTCATCCATGCGGTGGCCCAGGGGAACAAAGTAGCGCTGGCAGTGGATAACTGGTTGCGCACTGGCAAGCTGGAGCGTGTGGTGTACGAGCCCAAGCGCCACGACTATCCACGTTACGTCAATGTGGAGGACTATGCGCATGCACGGCGACCCACTCCGCGGGTGCTGCCCCCGGAGCGGCGCATCGGCCGCGGGTTTGCTGAGGTGGAGCTGGGATTGGACGAGGTGATGGCTCAGGAGGAAGCAAAGCGCTGCCTGCGCTGCGACCTGGAATGGATGCAGCGCATGGGACTGCCCATCCCCGAACTGGAAGCGGAATTGCAGCTGCAGCCGGCGTAGCCAAACAGTGCTTAAATGCATGGAGATAGTGGTCTGACTTTCAAGCATGTTATCAGGGAGGACGGGTATGAGCGACATTGCTCAACTGGACGATAGGGTACATACCGTGGTGCAACAAGCGGTCAACCGGCACGGCAAGGAACGCGAGGGGTTGATCCCGGTCTTGTCCGAGGTGAACCGCGCGCTTGGCTATTTGTCAGCGGAGGCGCTCTCCGAGATCAGTCGCCAGATGCGTGTGCCGAAGAGCCAGGTGTTCTCGGTGGCCAGCTTCTACCGGATGCTTTCCACCAAGCCACGCGGGCGCCATGTGATCCAGTTCTGTGAGAGTGCCCCGTGTCACGTGGTGGGCGGTCGTGAAGTGTGGCAGGCCCTGCAGGA
>JASFBB010000348.1:0-4118 GCA_036172345.1 Anaerolineae bacterium | reverse complement strand
GTCAGGGAGCGGTTTGACGGCCGCTGGCTGACGTGTGCGGCGGGGTTTGGGCCGCTTACTTACGTGCGCGGCTCGGTTTGGGCCGCTTACTTACGTGTGCGGCGCGGTTTGGTGTATCCGAGCCGCGACCGTCAGGGAGCGGTTTGACGGCCGCTGGCTGACGTGTGCGGCGGGGTTTGGGCCGCTTACTTACGTGCGCGGCTCGGTTTGGGCCCGCTTACTTACGTGTGCGGCGCGGTTTGGTGTGTCCGAGCCGCGACCGTCAGGGAGCGGTTTGACGGGCCGCTTGCTGACGCGCGCGGCGGGGTTTGACCCCGCCCGCGCCGGCAAGCAACCAGTCGCAGGCCCAATAGGGGTGATGGATTTCAATCGCCGGTCGGTTCGCTTCCGTGGAGCTCCTGAGCAGCTGCCTTGAGCACCATACCCACCAGCTGGCTGCCCAGGATGGCCAACCCGTCGGTGGGCAAGTAATGCGCGGCATTACGGTCGAAGAGCACCTGCGCCTGCGCAGGACACTCGTCATCCCCTTCCCAATAGACAACCGCCAACCACACGCGGGGAAGCACCTCAAAGGCATACGCCGCACTGCCCAGTGTGAGCCTCTGTCCCCCAAGGCGCTGCGCCGCGCGCTGAAAGGCGCTCAGGCCACCCGGCAGCTCACGCACCAGACGCCCACCGGAGTAGCTCTGAAAAGCCTGTACATAAAACATCCCATCCGGCAGCTCACGAAAACTGATCCAGTGGCCGGCCGGCGGCGTGCCATCCGCGTTGGCCAGGTAGGTGAGGATCAAGCTGCTGATGAAGGAAGATGCCTCGCGACGATCGGCCGCAGAGCGCACCCGGAAGTCGTCCGGTGAGATCGTATATTCCCGACCCAGAAAGGAAACCCGCAAGTTGCCCTCTGCGTCGCGCGCACAGCCGCTCAGGCGTGCCACCACTGCGGCGCCGCGCGCACGCAGCGCCGCTTGAGCCGCCTGCACCACCGGCGCCAGGCGGTCCAACCATTCACGCATCTGAGGTATGGGCTCGGTTGACCGCAGCATCATGCCTCAATGTTTGCCAGGGATACGTCCGGCTGTTATCATAGCAGCGGCTGGGCTATGGGCACAAATACCCAAGGACGCTCCAGGGTAAGTTCCTGTCATTGCGCTGTTTGAAGCAGATCGTCAACAACCAGATGAATTAGACAGAAAGGAGAGCAACCCCATGCAATTATACGGACGTACCTGGAAACGGCGTGAGCTCGAAGCACGCGCCGGCAGATTAGAGCAAATCGGCGGCATACGCCGTATGGCGTTGACCGAGGGTCTTGAGGGCGGCGTGGAACAGATTCAGGTGCGCACGGGCGCTGGACTTACCTATTACGTCGCCCCGCAGCGTTGTCTGGACATCTCGCTGGCCGAATTCGCTGGTGTTCCCTTCAGCTGGCAGGGACCGAACGGCGATGTTCATCCCGCCTATTATGACCCGCGCGGCCTGGAATGGCTGCGCACGGCAGCTGGAGGGCTGCTCATGACCTGCGGCTTCACCCAAGTGGGGGTGCCGTGCAAAGATGGCGACCAGGAGCTGGGCTTGCACGGGCGCGCTCATCACTTGCCGGCGCGCCATGTCGTTGCTGAGGGGCGCTGGCAGGGGGATGAGTACGAAATGCGCATCGCCGGCATCGTCGAGGAGGCGATCATCTTCGGCGAGCACCTGCGCCTGACGCGCGAGATCCGCAGCTGGCTGGGGCAGAACCGCATCGTCATCCACGACGTGGTCGAGAACATCAGCTTCGCGCCGGTGCCGCATATGATCCTTTACCACTTCAACCTGGGCTTCCCGTTGATGAGTGAGGACACCTGCATGCATTTTCCCTCGCGACGCGTGCAACCGCGCTTTCCCTCCGTGCCGCTGGAGGGTTACGACCGCTTCCAGGCGCCCACCCCGGGCTACCAAGAACGTGTCTATTACCACGAGGAGCTGGCCACCCAAGATGGCAAGGCTACCGTGCGGGTGGAGAATCCAAACTTCCCGTTGCCCGAGGGAGCACGTTCGTTGACCCTGGCAGTCACCTTCGACACGCGCACATTGCCGCGCCTGGTTGAGTGGAAGATGCCCGGCTGCGAGACCTACGTGTTGGGCGTCGAACCGGGCAACTGCTACCCGGATGGACGCGTTGCCGAGCGCGAACGCGGCACTCTGGTTATGCTGCAACCGGGAGAGGCAGTCACATACGATGTGGAGCTCGCGCTGAGCCTGGGGTGATGGTTGTTCAATGAGCAGTCCATAACATCATGGGTGTGGCGCAGATGCAGCGAACTGCATGATCCTGCGCCCCACCCAATCAGGAGTGAGGGAATAGAGCGATGAATGGTGGTGAATTTGTCATTCCGGCTGAGATGCGCGCCCTGACGCTCGACGGCGCCGGCTTCGACCATCTGCGTGTGCAGCGCGTGCCGACGCCACGACCGAGCGCACACCAGCTGCTGGCGCGGGTGGATGCTGCCGGCATTTGTACCTCGCTGATCAAGCTGATCGAGCAAGGCCCCGACCATCCGCTCCTCTATGGCTGGGACATCGGTCGTTATCCTCTTATCCTGGGGGATGAGGGCGCCGTCACGTTGGTGGAGGTGGGCGAAGCGTTGCGCCACCGCTACCGTGTCGGTGAGCGCTATGTGGTCCAGCCGGCAGTGGAACACGCGCCCATCAACCACATGGAACGCTATCGCAACGGAGGGAAGGGGATTCAGAAAATCGCGGTGGGCTACACCCTACCCGGCCATCTGGCCGAGTATATCCTCATCCCCGAGGAAGTGCTGGCGGCTGATTGCCTGGTGCCGTTGCCTCAAACGGATATGGCAGCGGCGCACGTGGCCATCAGCGAGCCGATGTCGTGCGTCATCTCGGCGCAGGATCACCACGTGCACCTGGTGCAAGAAAAGCCCCTGGCAGCGCGCAACGTCATCAAGGGGCTCAAGCCGGGCGGTGTGACGCTGGTGATCGGCGCCGGCGCCATGGGACGCATGCACGTGGAGCTGGCGATGTACTATCGCCCGCGCGTGATCATCTGCAGCGACCTCATCCAGGCACGACTGGATATTGTGCAGCGGCTGTTTTCCGCGCGTGCGGAACAATTGGGCATTGTGTTGCTCACTGTCAATCCAGCGCAAACCGATCTGAAGCAGCTGGTGAACGAGGTCACCGGCTATCGCGGCGCCGACGACGTGATCGTGGCGGTGGGTTCGGCGAAGGCGATCGAGGCGGCGCAGACGTATGTGGGACGCGGTGCCGTCCTGAACCTGTTCGGCGGGCTGAAGCGCGGCCAGGACGTGGTCGGCTTTGACACCAGCGTCATCCACTACCAGGAGATCAACGTCACCGGTTCCAGCGGCGGCTCGCCATGGGATATCGCGCGCACCCTGGAGCTGATGGCCGCCGGTGAGGTGGATGCTGGCAACCATATCACGCGCATCGGTGATCTGGAGCATGCGCCCCAGTTCCTGGAGATGATCAAAGTGCAGGCACTGGACGGCAAGGCGGTGGTCTATCCCCACCGCCGCACGGCTGAGATCTTGAGTGTGCCGCGCTGGAGCGCCGAGGATGAAAGGCGTTACCTGCAGGGATAAGGTGGCACGAGAACCGTCGTATGCGCTCAAGAGCGCAGCATAAACGGCATGTGGTGGTGAGCGGATGAGTGGCCGTCACCAGGACGGCCACTCAATCTATGCCGCCTCTGGGCGCCTTTTCGCGCTCCGGGCCACCCGGCTTGACCCATCGAAAAGTCCCTAGCGCACTTTCTGCCAAGATCCATCCCATAGCTCTGCGCTCCTTTGCCGGCGCGAAAATCAGCCCAGCAGCTGCGCCCGGTCGCCGGCGATGCCGAAGTAGTCGCGGATGACCCAGCAGGTGCGTTGGTAACAGGCATCCTGCGCCTTGGCGATGCTGCCCGTGGCACGCCACGCTTGCTCGTAGGCCTGGCGGATCTCGGTGCCGATGTTGACTTTGGCGATGCCCTTCTGGATCGCCGCCAGCACGTTGTCGCGCTTGATGCCCGAGCCACCGTGCAGCACCAACGGCAGGCCGGTCGCCTGGTACAGCTTTTCAAGGTGTTCCAGGTTGAGGCGCGCCTCCACCTT
>JASFBB010000347.1:0-3211 GCA_036172345.1 Anaerolineae bacterium | reverse complement strand
GCAGTGGGCGAGGAGGCACGCACTATGTTGGGCCGCGTGCCGGAGGCGATCGAGGTATTGCACCCATTGCGCGACGGTGTGATCGCGGACTATATCGTGACCGAGGCCTTGTTGCGTTATTTTATTGAGCGCATTGCAGGTCGCTTCCGATTGTTCCGTCCCATCGTTATGGTGAGCGTACCGGTGGGGGTGACCAGCGTGGAGGAACGTGCGGTGCGCGATGCGGCGCGTCAAGCTGCTGGTCGGGAAGCCTTTGTGATCCCGGAGCCACTTGCGGCGGCCATCGGCGCTGGACTGCCCATCGACACTCCAACCGGCAGCATGGTGGTGGACATCGGTGGCGGCACCAGCGAAGCGGCAGTGGTCTCGATGTATGGCATTGTCGTGTCCAGCTCGGTGCGCGTAGGCGGCCTGAAGTTCGATGAAGCGATTAGTGCCTATTTGCGCCGCAAATATAACCTGGTCATCGGGGAACAGACGGCGGAAGAGATCAAGATTTCCATCGGTAGCGCACTGCCATTGGAGGATAATCTCGAAATGGAAGTGCGTGGACGTGACCAGGTGGCCGGTCTGCCACGCACCATTCGTATCACCTCGCACGAGGTCACCGAGGCGTTGGCCGAACCATTGAGCGCAGTTGTCGGTGTGGTCAAAGATGTCCTGGAGCAAACCCCTCCAGAGCTGGCATCCGACATTATTGACCGGGGCATTATGCTGACGGGAGGAGGGGCTTTGCTGCGCAATATTGATCGCCTGCTGGCGCAACACACCAATGTGCCATGTTATGTGGCGGATAATCCCATCGCTTGCGTCGCGCTTGGTGCTGGCCGCGCGATCGATTTCTACGATGCTATCCGCCGCAGCTTGGCAACGTGGTGATCACGCGATAAGTTAAGGGTCCTCCCGCGTTATGGTCGCCAATAATGCTTGCCCTGTGCGTAGGCAGCAACGGTTTCATGCCGTGTGAGCACGATGAGCGTATATATCCCAACGGCAGTGCCCACTGGCAGAAGTGGTAATGCCAATGTCCCGCAAATCAACGAGAAGATGCGCCACCTTCGCGTCTCAATGGCTCGGCTAGAGGCCATCAGCGCGACGGCCAGGATGAGCAATGAGAGGAAACCTGAGAGTGTGAGGGTGCCTCCCCACGTTCCTTCAGGTGAGATGTACAGGGAAAACAGAAAGACCAGCGGAAACGCAGCAAACATCAGCGCACCCAGTGCAAAATGGAACAGGGACAATCTCTGCAATGGTGCGTCCTCAGACATTCGAGCTCGTTTATTTACCTCCGCGCAAAGAGTGCATTTACTTCAGTCGCTTTCACAGCGTAGCCAGGCAAGGCCGGCTGCCACTGATGGGGAGGAGACCGCGGCGCCCAATGCCAGCGTCACCGGGCGTAGACCGTCCATAGCTTCCAAAGCGGTTCCAGGGGCGCCGCCCTTCACGCCGATGATCGCATGGCTCCAGCGGAAGCGACCGCGTATGTCCCCGGTGGCACCCAGAGTGCGTAATGCGGCAACTCCAGCCTCGTCCATACGCATTGAGGCTTCATCCGCCGCTGCTACTGCTACCAATGTACTCTGGGACACCTGACCCAGAAACTGCGCCAGCCGGTGTGCCGCTGTTTGATCCAAGTGTGTGTCAAAAGCGGCAACGCGCACCTCACCTGTCCGTTCCAATACGGCTATATTATAACCGCGCTCGTTCAAAGCGACATCGCGACCGCCGAGGTAAATGTGCGCAAAGTCGCCCACCTCCTCCCCGGCGCTTTGCACGACGATCGGGATCTTGCCGTGCTCGGTGTACCATAGGCGATGCAGTAATGTGGAGGGCGACGGTTGCGCCAATACCGCGAGGCGGTCCACAGAATATTGTTTTTCAAAGTGCAGCCATACCTCGTTGAGGCCGGTGCGTACATGCTCCTCCGGAAGCTGCACGATGTATTCGTTCCAGCTTGGTGCAAGGGCGGACCACTCAGAGCGCCAGTCACCCAGCTGGACAGCTATGTGTTGACCTTCGCCGGGCACATAAAGGCGCATGGTCAAACGAGCTGAGCCCCCTTCAAGGGGGAGCAAGAGGCGCACCCGAGTGCGCTGTGCCCACAGCAGGTGCTCACTGCCGAGCTGTTGGTCAGGCAAGGGACCCCACCCCTCGCCCAGATACAGACGCACCAACGGAGCAGATGGGTTCACCTCGACCCTGTGTGGCAATGGCGGCAGATTGACACGATATAGGCGCATTCCCTCCAGCGTGTTGATGTGCTCGACAGGGAATACCGCTTCGATATAGGGTATCGTGGCCTCGGGGGTGACCGATGGGTTGCTCGCTTGGCTATAGGCTCGTCGCACCACAATGTGGTGAATATCAAAGAAACGCAGCACATCGCCGGCCAGAAGGCGATCTATCTCCCAACGCTCTGCCGGCAGCGTATGCCCTGTTTCCAGTGCCAATAGTGAGTTCAAGACGGGCGCCTCGGTGAAATACTGAAACTTGAAGGCGGGATTGCGGCTGGTGTTACCCTGAAGCAATTGCTGATGATGCGCCGTCTGATAGAATTGGCCGAACATAAAGCCGGGGTCGATGGGACCCGTGATGCGGAAGCCATTGCGCCACGCAAAAGGGATGTCGAGCAGGCTCCCGGTCGGGGTGTCTGCCAACGAAGTATACAGCTCGGGCACTCGCATATCCGATTGAGGTAGCGGCAACGACAGGTGCTCGGCCAGGAAGATAATCGCCGCGATCGAGCTGATCCAATTAGCGGCTCTCATGCCTGCCATACGACGCTGACTCAATCGCCTGGTTATGACCGCGATGCCCCATGCTGCCAACACGGCCAGCGATAGAATCAGAAACACGCTATAACGACTGGGATAACGATTGCCCTTGAAAAATGGGAGCGTCTGCAAGAGGGCAAACGGACCAACGATCCCAGTGGAAACGCCATTGATATGCACAAGTGGGCCGAGTGTTAGCCAGGCGAAGAAAAGCGTGGCTATAACCCAGAACAAAATAATGCGCTGCTTCTTTCCCCACACGACACCTGCTGTTGCCAGTGCGAGCAAGGTAATCCCTATGTAGATGTGTTGCCCTTTGTCAAAAGCGATGATGTTGGTGTGGCGGATCAGCGTTCCCAGGAACGGATGGTGCATCGTCGGCACCAAGAATCCCAGAAGGTCGGCCGAGAAAACTTCGGCGAAGCCGCTGCCCTGAA
>JASFBB010000346.1:0-4959 GCA_036172345.1 Anaerolineae bacterium | reverse complement strand
GAGCCGCGACCGTGAGGGAGCGGTAATGCCGGCCACTTACTCACGCGCGCGGCTCGGTTTAGGCCGCTTGCTCACGCGCGCGGCTCGGTTTGATGTATCCGAGCCGCGACCGTCAGGGAGCGGTTTAACGTGCCACTTACTTACGTGCGCGGCGCGGTTTAGGCCGCTTACTTACGTGCGCGGCTCGGTTTAGTGCGCGGCGCAGAGATCACACCCTCCCGCAGGTTCGGAACCTGCGGGAGGGTGCACCACGCGATGTTATATTGTGCTAAAAACCAAACCTCTGCCTACAATGTCGCCAGCAGGTAGGGCTCCTCGACCAGCTGCTTGATATACTGCAAGAAGCGCGCCGCCGGCGCCCCATCCACCAGGCGATGGTCGAACGCCAGGCTGAGGGTGACCATTTGGCGGATGACCATCTGGCCGTCACGCGCCACCACCTTGGGCACGATGCGACCCACGCCCAGGATCGCCGCCTCGGGCAGGTTGATGACCGGGGTGAAGGCGTCGATGTCATACGGTCCCAGGTTGGTGATGGTGAAGGTGCCGCCGCTCAGGTCGTCGGGCAGGGCGCGGCCGGCGCGGGCGCGTTCGACCAGCTGGCGCAATTCCTCGCCGAACTGGCGCAGGCTCTTGCGGTCCACATCCCGCACCACTGGCACCAGCAACCCGCGCTCAGTGTCCACGGCGATGCCGATGTTGACATGGGCCAGCAACTCGATGGCGTCCTCGGTCAAGCGGGCGTTCATGTAAGGGAACTTGCGCAGGGCGCTGGCGACGATCTTGGCCAGCAGGTCATTATAGCCCGGTGCGAAGCCCCACTCTTCGGCCACTTGTTGCTTGAGCCGTTCGCGCATCTCCACGAAATGGGTGGCGTCCACCTCGCTGACCAGCGTCACGCGCGCGGTGGTGTGCACGCTGGCGGCCATGCGTTGCGCGATGACGGCGCGCACACCCTTGAGCGGGATGCGCTCCAACACCTCGACCTCGGGAAGCGGCATCGCCGGCACGGCGGGCGCCGGTGCAGGGGCGGGCGCGGGCGCAGCGGGCGCGACCGGCGCGGCTGCCTGGATGGCGCGTTCCACGTCCTCACGTGTGATCTTGCCGCCGGGGCCGGTGCCCACCACCTGGCGCAGATCGATGCCCGCTTCGGCGGCCATCCTCTGTGCCACCGGGGTCGCCTTGGGCATTGCGCTCAGGTAGGCGAGCACATCGCGCTCGGCAACCCGCACGCCACCGCCACCGGTGGGCGTGACCAGGCGCAAATCCACCCCTTCCTGAGCTGCCAGGCGACGCGCGCGCGGCGAGGCGAACACCTTGCCCGGCGCCGCGGCTTGGGGAGCCACCGCCATTGTCGGCACTGCCTCCGGCGCAGCCGCCTCCTCCACCTCGGGTGGCGCCGCAGGCGCCCCTTTCACCGCGAACTTATCGTCCTTCTTGCCGATGACGGCGACCACGGTGAGCACCGGCACCACGTCGCCCACCTTGTAGGGGCCCAGGTGGATGTAGCCCGAGGCGTTGGCTTCCACCGGGAAGACCGCCTTGTCGGTCTCCACCTCCAGCACCGGTTCACCCTGTTCGACGCGCTGGCCGTCCTCGACCTTCCAGCCCAGGATGGTGACCTCTTCGACCGTCTGACCCAGCTTGGGGATGAAGAGCTCCGCGGCCATCAGCGCACCACCTTTCTACACGCTTCGACGATGCGCTTCACGTTCGGGATGGCTAGATCTTCCAGAACCTCCGCGCGCGGCACGGGCACGTTCGCCGCGGCGACGCGCACCATCGGCGCATCCAACCAGTCGAAGGCGTGGTCGTTCACCTGCGCTATGACCTCGTTGATGAAGCTGGTGTTCTCGTAGGCTTCCGTCACCCCCACCAGGCGGCCGGTCTTCTTCACCGAGGTGATGATCGTCTCCAGGTCGAGGGGCTTGAGCGTGCGCAGGTCGACGACCTCCACGTCGATGCCCTCTTGGGCCAGGATCTCGGCTGCTTCCAGGGCGCGCAGCACCATGCGGGAATAGGTCACCAGGGTGATGTCTTTGCCGGGGCGCTTGATGTCGGCCACGCCCAATGGGATGACATATTCCTCCTCCGGCACCGGCCCCTTCTCGCGGTAGAGCATCTTGTGTTCGATGAACATCACCGGATTGTCGTCGCGGATGGCTGCCTTGAGCAGGCCCTTGGCATCGTAAGGGGTAGCGGGCATGACCACATAGATGCCCGGGAAGTGCGTCCAGAGCGCCTCCAAGCTCTGCGAGTGGTGCGCGGCGATGGCACGACCGGCGCCCCCTTCCGTGCGGATGACCATCGGCACAGTGGTCTTGCCGCCGAACATATAACGGTTCTTGGCGCCCTGGTTGGCGATCTGATCCATCGCCAGCGGGGTGAAGTCCACGTACATGATCTCGGCGACCGGGCGCATGCCCGCCATCGCGGCACCCACGGCGGCGCCGCCGATGGTCGCTTCGGAAATGGGGGTGTCGATCACACGCCACTCGCCGAACTCCTTGTAGAGGTCGCGTGTGGCACCATAGGCGCCGCCGTAAAGGCCGACGTCCTCCCCCATGATGAAGACGCGCTCGTCGCGCAGCATCTCCTCGCGCATCGCCTCCTGAAGCGCCTGGGCGTAGGAAATCTGGCGCATGTTGGGGTCGTTGCGCACGCGTTCGCGCAGCGCGCGCTCCGCCTCGATGTCCGCCTGCGTCCACGGCGAGGGGGCGTAGACATCCGTGCACAGCTCATCCGGCGAGGGGTCAGGCGAGTTGGTGGCGAACTCCATCGCCCTTTCCAGCTTGCGTTGCACCGCATCATCCAGGGCTTCGAACTCCTCCTCGGTCAGCCAATGGATGCTCTGCATGGCGCTCTTCAGCCAGGTGATGGGGTCGCGCTTGCGCCACTCTGCCTCCTCCTCGCGTGTGCGATAGGCGCGCGGGTCGGAGTGCGAGTGGCCATAATAGCGATAGGTGATCGCTTCGATCAGCGTGGGGCCCTCGCCGCGGCGCGCCCGTGCAACCGCCTTGGAGACCACACTGCGCACGGCCAGCGCGTCCATGCCGTCCACCGTCTCGCCGGGAATGCCGTAAGCACACGCGCGATGGGCAACGCTGGAGAGCTTGCTCGCCTTGCGCCACGGCACCGACATAGCATACTGGTTGTTCTCGCAGATGAAGACCACGGGCAGGTCCCACAAGCTGGCCATGTTGAGTGCCTCGTGGAAGTTGCCCGTGTTGGCGGCGCCGTCGCCGAAGAAGCACAGCACCACGCGCTCGGTCTTCATCAGCTTTTGCGCCAGCGCCGCGCCGACCGCCACCGGGATGTTGCCGCCCACGATGCCGGTGGCGCCCAGGTTGCCGTGCTCCACGTCGGCGATGTGCATCGAGCCGCCTTTGCCCTTGCAATAGCCAGTGGCTTTGCCGAGCACCTCGGCCATCATCTTGTTGAAGTGCTCCTGCTTCGCCTCAGGGGTCTTGGCGACTTTGTCGCCATGGGCGTGGGCATGGCCGTGACCGCGGTGCGTACTGGTGACCAGATCGTCGTCGCGCAAGGCGCTGATCGCTCCGACGGCCACCGCCTCCTCTCCGGCGTAGAGATGCGACGCCCCTTTCAATACCGCTTTGCTCAGCAGGTTGGCGATGTTGTTTTCAAACGCGCGAATTTCCATGATCTGACGCAGGGCGGTCATCAAGTCCTCTTTCGTCAGACCCTGCTCCTCGATCAAAGCCGAGACATGTTCTATCCGCACTTGAACCTGATCCGTTGTGGTTGCCATATGTCCTCCGTAAAAAATTATCCTGGGCGACGCGCGCCCGATAGTTCCGAATGCTACACGAGAATAACCCGAATGCCCAACGCGCGCACGGCCTGCACCAGGTCGGCGGGGGCATGTTGGTCGGTGATGACGCAGTCAATTTCCTCCGGGCTGGCGAACGAGGCGAGACCCACCCGCCCCCATTTCGTGGCGTCCAGCACGGCGATGACCTGGCGGCACATCGCGACTATGGGGCGTTTGACTTCTGCCTCGGCGCTGCTCACATCGGTCAGACCTTCAGGCAGGTTGAGGCCATGGGCGCCGAAGAACCCCTTTTCGATGTTGTAACGTGCCAACATGGCAAGCCCGTCGCTGCCCACCAGCGAGGCGGTGTCGCGGCGCACCGTGCCGCCCGGCATGACCACCGTCACGCCGGGCACGCCCAGCATCTCGTGGGCGATGGCCAGGCTGTTGGTGATGATGGTGACGTCGCGGTGGTTGCGCAGGTGATGGGCGATGGCCAGTGCCGTGCTGCTGCTGTCCAGGAAAACGGCATCCCCATTGGCGATCAGTTCAGCGGCTGCCTGACCGATGCGGCTTTTCTCCAACACCTGGCGCTTGCGGCGGATGGCGAGCGACAATTCGTCGAGCAGCTGGTTGTTGGCTGGCACGGCGCCGCCATGGGTGCGCACGATCAGGTTTTGTTCGGCCAGCGACTGCAGGTCGGCGCGGATGGTCACCTCGGAGACACCGAACTGGCGGCTGAGCTCCGCCACCGAAGCGCGGCCCGTGCGGGTGATGTACTCCAGGATGCGCGCGCGGCGTTCTTCTAAATAGAGCTCGCGGACGATCTGTTCCGACATCCCATTCCTATCCGATTGCTTTTATTCTCTTTCATTATAGCACAAAACGAAAGAGAAGTCAAGTGATGACCGCGCCGCGCACGTAAGTAAGCGGCCCAAACCGAGCCGCGCGCGTCAGCCAGCGGCCGGATACCGCTCCCTCACGGTCGCGGCTCGGATAAATGGTCGCGGCTCGGATACATTGAACCGAGCCGCGCGCGTAACCGAGCCGCGCACGTAAGTAAGCGGCCCAAACCGCGCCGCGCGCGTCAGCCAGCGACACAAACCGCTCCCTCACGGTCGCGGCTCGGATAAATGGTCGCGGCGCGGATGACGGCACCGATGATCACCCACTGGGTAATCTGAGAA
>JASFBB010000345.1:0-5562 GCA_036172345.1 Anaerolineae bacterium | reverse complement strand
CACCAAATCGCGCCGCGCACGTAAGTAAGCGGCCTGAGCGAGGCGTGCGTGAGCAAGCGGCCCAAACCGCTCCCTGACGGTCGCGGCTCGGACACACCAACCCGCGCCGCGCACGTAAGTAAGCGGCCTGAGCGAGGCGTGCGTGAGCAAGCGGCCCAAACCGCTCCCTGACGGTCGCGGCTCGGACACACCAAATCGCGCCGCGCACATAAGTAAGCGGCCTGAGCGAGGTGTGCGTGAGCAAGCGGCCCAAATCGCTCCCTGACGGTCGCGGCTCGGACACACCAAATCGCGCCGCGCACGTAAGTAAGCGGCCTGAGCGAGGCGTGCGTGAGCAAGCGGCCCAAACCGCTCCCTGACGGTCGCGGCTCGGATAACCTTCGCCACTCTGAGGCTGTTGTTTCCATTCGCCCCCAGATTGAAACATACCCCATCACACTCTCCCGTCTCACGTTCCCTTGCCTGGCAGGCGTGCCTCGTAGGCGGCGCGGAAGTGCTGAATGCTGCTGCGCACCGGACAAATGGAGAACTCCCCCAGCGCACAGAAACATTTGCCGTCCATCTGCTCCGCGATGCTGAGCAACAGATCCACATCGCCCGGCCAGGCACGTCCCTCCAGCAGGCGGCGATAGACGTCCACCATCCAGTACGTCCCCTCGCGGCAGGGGGTGCACTTGCCGCAGCTCTCGTGTTTGAAGAAGTAGCTCACCTTGCTCACCGCCCAGACGATGTCCACCGTCTCGTCCAGGACGATGAACGAAGCAGAGCCGAGCGCCGCACCCGCTGCCTGGAGCGATTCGTAGTCCAGGCGCAGCTCCGGGTTGTAGCCGGGCAGCAGAAGCGACGAGGCGCCGGAGGGCAGGATTGCCTGGATGGCACGGCCTTCGGGCGCCCCGCCGCCGCATTCCTCGATCAGCACGCGCAGAGGGACGCCTAGCGGCAGCTCGTAGTTGCCCGGCCGTGTGATGCAGCCGCTCAGGCAGAAGATTTTGACACCCGGACTGCGCTCGGTGCCGAACTGGCGATACCACTCTGGCCCATGCAGCACAATCGGCGGTACGTTGGCCAGCGTCTCGACGTTGTTGACCACCGTCGGCTGGCTGTAGAGGCCCGCCTGGGCGGGGAAGGGTGGCCGCGCACGCGGCATGCCCAGCTTTCCTTCCAGGCTCTCCAGCAGCGCCGTCTCCTCGCCGCAGATATACGCGCCAGCGCCCAGGTGGAGATAGATGTCCAGCGAAAAGTCGCTGCCCTGGATGTTCTTTCCCAGCCAGCCGGCCTGATAGGCTTCGTCGATGGCCTGTTGCAGGCCGGCGAAAATGCCGCGAAACTCGCCGCGCCCGTAGATGTACGCCACACACGCGCCGATGGCATAGGCACACAGCGCGGTGCCCTCCAGCAACTGGTGCGGATTGCCCTCGATGATCTCACGGTCCTTGAAGGTGCCTGGCTCGCTCTCGTCCGCATTGACCACAACATATGTGGCCGGGGCGTCCTTGGGAATGAAGCTCCACTTGACGCCGGTGGGGAAGCCGGCGCCACCGCGCCCGCGCAGGCCAGACGCCTTGACCATCTCGGTCACCTGGTCGGGCTGCAACGTGCGCAGCGCCTTGGCCAATGCTTGGTAGCCCCCATGCGCCAGATAAACATCGAGCGAACGTATGCCTGGCACATCGCGATGGCGCAACAAAATATGTTCTTTTAGCTCCACCGTCTCATCCCCCTGCCTGTTCGCGCAGACGGGCGATGATCGCGTCCATCGCCTCGTCGGTCAAGCCCTCGTAATAGTGCAGGTTGATCTGGGCCACCGGTGCGCGGTTGCAGGCGGCCAGACAGACCACCTCCTCGACGGTGAACAGCCCGTCCGGCGTGGTGCCCCCCTCAGGTGGCAGCCCCAGGCGTTTGCACAGCCGCTTGTAGAACGCCTCGGCGCCGCGCAGCGCACACGGAAGGTCGGTGCACACCTGGATGAGGTACTTGCCCGTCGGCTGACGGCGAAAGAGCGAGTAGAAACCGACGAGTGCCTCGACCTCGGTCACTGGCATTTCCAGCGCCTCCGCCACCGCGCGGATGTCGGCATCGCTCAGGTAGTTCTTGTCGCGCTGCGCCATGTACAGCGCCTCCAACACCGCGGACTCCTTGCGCGGGTACTTCTGGAGCATTGCCTGAAGCTCCTGTCGCCGGTCTTGCGCTGCCATCAGCGGTCTACCTCCCCCAGGACGATGTCCACCGAGCCGATAATGGTGATCAGATCCGACAAAAGATGTCCGCGCGCCATGGTGTCCAGCGCCTGCAGGTTGACGAACGAGGGCCCACGGATGTGCAGGCGATGCGGCACCGCCGAGCCGTCGCTCACCAGGTAAAAGCCCAGGATGCCCTTGGGGTTCTCGGCCATGCCATATACGTCGCCGCGAGGTGGCTTGTAGCCTTCCGTCACCAGCTTGAAGTGATGGATGACCGCCTCCATCGAGGTGTCCAACTCGGGACGCGGCGGCAACGCCACCTTGCGGTCGGCGGTGCGGAAGGGCCCGTCCGGCAAGCGCTGGATCGCCTGCTCGATGATGCGCGCGCTCTGTTCCATCTCGCGCATACGCACCAGGTAGCGCGCGTAGCAATCCGACTCGGTGGCGGTGGGCACCTCGAAGTCGAAGTGGTCATAGCCGGAGTAGGGTTGCACCTTGCGCAAGTCGAACGGCACGCCCGATGCGCGCAGCATAGGCCCGGTGACACCCAGGGCGATCGCTTCATCCGGCGGCAGGTAGCCAATGCCCCGCAGACGTGCCAGCCAGATGGGGTTGCGCGTCAGCATAGCGTCGTATTCCTTGAAGCGCTCGCGAAATATGCGCAGGAAGGTTTTCACTGCGTCGGGGAAGGCGGGCGGGATGTCCTGGCGCAGGCCGCCCACGCTCATGCCGGTGACGGTCACTCGCCCACCGCAGAACATCTCGAAAATATCCAGGATCAACTCGCGGTCGCGCAGGCAGTACATCAGCAAGCTGTGGATAGTGCCGCTCACGTCGTGGGCATGGGTGGCCAGCCAGAAGAGATGACTGGCGATGCGCTGCAGCTCAGCCAGGATGACGCGCACATACTGGGCGCGCGGCGGCACCTCCACGCCCAGCAGCTTCTCCACGGTGAGCACATACGCCAGGTTGTTGTTCATCCCGGAGAGATAGTCCATCCGATCGGTGTAGGGGATGAACTTCTCATAGCGCTTGTTCTCGCCCGTCTTCTCGAAGCCGGAGTGCAGGTAGCCCACATCGCAGTGGGCGCTGCGGATCTGCTCCCCGTCCAGCTCCGCGACCACGCGCAACACGCCGTGGGTAGCGGGGTGTTGTGGGCCCAGGTTGATCACCATATGGTTCTCGCTGTCCACGCTGGGCGGCAGCTCGCTGGCGAAGGAGAGACCCTGCATGATTTGTTGCCCCAGGTGGGCGAAGCGTGGATTATCGCGGTCATCCGAGAAGTTGACCGGCTCGCCGCCCAACGGGTAGTCCTTGCGCAGCGGGTGACCGACCCAGTTTTCGGGCATCAGGATGCGGCGCAGCCAGGGATGCCCCTCGAAGCGGATGCCCATCAGGTCATACACCTCGCGCTCCAACCAGTTCGCCGTGGGCCAGATACCTGTCACGCTGGGACAGGTGGGCATGTCTGCCTCGCCATCCCAGGGGAGCGGCACCACCAGCCGCACACTCTGCCGCTGAGGGATGGAGTAGAGCTGATACACCGTGGCAAAGCGCGGCATAGTGCCCAATTTCAGCCGGTCCACCGCTGTCAGGTCGAGCAGCAGGTCGTAGTGCAGGCGCGGATCGTCGCGCAACATGCGCGCCACGTCGGTGAGAAATTCGCGCTTGAGGGTGAGCACCAGGTCGCCGCGAAATGCGGAAACTGCTTCCACCGCCAGCGGGAAGCGCGCTTTGATCGCTTCTGCTGTCATGTTGGCGCCGTTCATAATCGTTCGCCGAGCGGCTCCTGCTTCTGGATCTTCTCTTGCAGCTTGACGATGGCGTCGAAAAGTGCCTCCGGCCGCGGCGGACAGCCGGGCACGTAGACATCTACCGGGATCAGCTTGTCCACCCCTTGCACGATGGCGTAGTTGTTGAACGGCCCCCCTACCGAGGAACAGTCGCCCATGGCGATCACCCACTTGGGATCGAGCATCTGCTCGTAAAGGCGCTTCACCACCGGCACCATCTTATTCGAGACGCGCCCGGAGACGATCATCAAGTCCGCCTGGCGTGGCGAGCCGCGGAAGACCTCCGCGCCAAAGCGCGCGATGTCGAAGCGCGACGTCCCCGCGGCGATCATCTCCATAGCACAGCACGCCAATCCGAAGGTCATTGGCCAGAGCGAATACTTGCGCCCCCAGTTGACCGCCTGTTCCAGCGTCGTCAGCAGGATGCCGAAGGCACCGCTGCGCTGCTTCTGATCTGAGCTCATCTTCTCGTGCATCGTTCCCATACTAACCCCTCACCCAACCATGCCTCATGGTTCCGGAATCTCATTCCATCTCGAAACCGCCCTTCTTCCACTCGTACAGGTAGCCGATCACTAGCAGGGCGGTGAAGATGCCCATCTCGATCAGCCCGAAGAGGCGCAGCTGGCGCAGGACGACCACCCAGGGGTAGAAGAAGACCACCTCCAGGTCGAAGATGACGAACAGGAGCGCGACTTTGTAATAGCGGATGGGTACCTTGCGCCGCGCATCGCTGTAGGGTACTTTTCCGGATTCGTAAGCCTCCAGCTTGGCCACGCTGGGACGACGCGGACCTAGGAAGGGGGGGAGCGCCAATGCGATGCTGGCAATGGCGGTCGCCAGTACCAAGAGGATCAGCACAGGAATATATTCAACCGGCATAGCGTCTGCTTCCTTGATTAGGCGACTGGACGCTGCTGGCCTGGGGAAACACAGCGTGCCTAGTGTAATATGGCACAAATGGGCTGTCAAATGTGTTCCTGCCGGAAATGCCAGCCGCCGGCGGGCTAAAGCCCGCGGTTGGCGCCTCAAGTCGGCTGACGCCAACTGGATTGGGCGCCAGCGCGGCTCGGTTTGATTCATCCGCACCGCAACCATGTGAACTTGTCATCATCACCCTCCTCCTTGTCCTCGGCCGCCCACTCCGCTTCTGGCGGCGCCATGCATGCATCCGTTGCAGCATTATCGCCACGCTCAAGCGACGAATCAGAGGACATAACAGCACTCATAGGCTGATTCACAGCAACAGCATTTTGCTCCGTCTCTGTTCTGTTATGCTGTGTGTCTGATTCTGTTGTTGTCTGTATCTGATCCTGATTCTATAGCGTTTCATGAAACGCGATCGCTGTTACATGAGCGTTACAGACTGTTACATAACCGTCACAGAGCGTTACATGAGCGTTACATGAAACGTTTCCCCTGCACTTGTCTCGCGTACTTTGGGGGTTCTCTGCTGCGACGGTAGCGTTGCGCGCGGGGTGGAGACGCCGTGGCCGAATTGGCGTTCTTCCCAATGGGTGACCACCAGAGTGCCATCGCGTTTGCGGGTGAGCATCTGCTGCGCAGAAGCCAGGCGACGTTTCCAAGAG
>JASFBB010000344.1:0-2593 GCA_036172345.1 Anaerolineae bacterium | reverse complement strand
AGAGGACTAAGACAAAGAGGAGCTCGCGACCTGGAAACTCCTTTTTGGCAAAGACATAACCGGCCATAGACTGGATCAATAGGACCATCGCGGTGACGGCGGAGGCGACAAAGAGGCTGTTAAACACCCAGCGCAGGAAGTGTGGCACGCTGTGGGGAGCTCCTGTTTGATTCTATCAGACGCACGGTGAAAATCCACGTATTACATATCATCTCTCCCCATATACGCATTGTTCCAGGCCTCTTGGATGAAGACGCTGCTGCGCTGGGCGCCGCGCTGGCGGGGATTGAGCTCGCCTTATTCCCTGAAAAACATCTTTGACAAACAGACTCGCTGCTGGTACTCTAATATCCTGAGACCGTACCTTTTCGAAGATGAAAGGAGTGCCAATATGCCTCGCATGAAAGGGCCGGCTATTTTCCTCGCCCAATTTCTCAGGGATGTGGAGCCATACAATAACATCGAGAGCATCGGGAGATGGGTTGCCAGTCTGGGTTACAAGGGTGTGCAGATCCCCACTTGGGATCGGCGTGTCTTCGATCTAGACAAAGCTGCCGAATCCAAGACATGGTGCGATGAGTACAAGGGTAAGCTGCTGGAGATGGGGCTGGAAATCACCGAGCTGCCGGGTTACTTGGCCGGACAGGTGCTGGCAATGCCGCCAGCGTACGAGATGTTGTTCGAAGTGTTTCATCCCGCCGGGCTGCGTGGTGAAGCACGCACCGAATGGGCTGCCGGAGAGCTGCGCAAGTGCATCCGAGCTGCGGTGAATATGGGCACTACGGTGATCCCAGTGATGTCTGGTGGTTTTGCATGGCATATGTTCTACCCATGGCCACAACGCCCCAAGGGCATCATCGAAGAGGCTTTCAAGGAGCTTGCCCGCCGCTGGCGACCCTTGCTCGACCTGGCGCATGATAACGGTTTGGTTTTTGCTTACGAGCTGCACCCCGGCTCGGATGTATTTGATGGAGCCACTTATGAAATGTTCCTGGAATATACGGATAATCACCCTGCCGCGTGCATCAATTACGATCCCAGCCATTTCGTGCTGCAGCAGCTGGACTATCTGGAGTTCATTCAGCTGTATGGCGAACGGATCAAAGGTTTCCATGTCAAGGACGCCGAGTTTCGCCCCAATGGGCGCGTGGGCGTCTACGGTGGCTATCAGCCTTGGGCCAAGCGTGCTGGTCGTTTCCGCTCATTAGGCGACGGGCAGGTGGACTTCAAGCGCGTGTTCACGTTGTTGGCCGAGGTAGGTTACACTGGCTGGGCTGTGTTGGAGTGGGAATGCGCGGTCAAGAGCCCCGAGCAGGGTGCTGCCGAGGGCGCCGCTTTTATCGAGCGCCACATTATCGAGACCACTGCAGTGGCCTTTGACGACTTCGCGAAGGTCGAGACAGACGTTCAGCGCAATCGCCAGATCCTGGGTATCAGCTGAGCGAATACAATCGGAGCTACCACTAGTCTTATTGTCTCACATCAGCAAGAAAGGGGGTTTGCAATATGGAGTCCTGGAAGCGAAAGTTGCGATTCGGCATGGTGGGCGGCGGTCAAGGCGCTTTCATCGGCGCCGTGCATCGGATTGCCGCCACCCTCGACCAACAAGCGGAGCTGGTCGCAGGATGTTTCTCCCGCGATCCTGAGAACACCCGCATCACCGGTGAAAAACTATATCTAGACCCGTCTCGCTGCTATCGCACCTATGAAGAGATGGCGGAGAAGGAGGCCAAGCTTCCTCCGGAGAAACGCATCGACTTTGTCAGCATTGTTACGCCAAATGTTTCGCATTTCCCCATTGCCAAAACTTTCCTCGAGCACGGCTTCCACGTGGTATGCGACAAGCCGATGACCTATACGTTGGACGAGGCGAAAGAGCTGGTGAAGCTGGTCGAGCAGACCGGTTTGGTCTTTGGATTGACTCACAACTACACCGGCCATCCGCTCGTCCGCCATGCGCGCCATTTGTTCCAGAGCGGCGAGATGGGCACCGTGCGCAAGGTGATTGTCGAATACTTGCAGGACTTTCTGATGACACCGCAGGAGAAACTGGGCAGCAAGCAGGCAGCGTGGCGTGTTGACCCGGCGCAGGCGGGCATCGGCGGAACGATGGGGGACGTCGGCACTCACTGTGTCAATTTGCTGGAGTACGTTACTGGCGACCCAATTGTGCAGATCTGTGCCGACAAGAGCACCTTCTTGCCGGGCCGTGTCCTCGACGAGGATGTGAACGCACTGCTGCGCTTTAAGGGTGGTGGCAAGGGCGTGCTGACCATCAGCCAGGTGGCTTGCGGGGAAGAAAACAACCTCATCCTGCGCGTGTATTGCACCAACGGTGCCATCAAATGGGCACAAGAGAATCCCAACGTTCTAGAGCTATACCGCTATGGCGAGCCGAAACGCATCCTGACGCGCGCCGCCGGTTATCTGTCCCCGGTCGCCGCAGAAGCTACCCGTCTCCCGCCTGGCCATCCCGAGGGATACCTGGAAGCGTTTGCCACAATTTACGCTGGGGTGATCGAGGCCATTCGACGCTATATCGATGGTCAGCCGCTCAAGACCGAAGAGTACAAATTCCCCACTGTATACGATG
>JASFBB010000343.1:0-12272 GCA_036172345.1 Anaerolineae bacterium | reverse complement strand
CTGGTACAACGCATCACTGCCAGCGGCACACCGGAAGAGGTGAAAGCCAAGGTGAACGAGTACATCGCCCATGGCTGCACCTGCCCGGTGCTCTACCCGCTCGGCGATCCTTATCTGATGATCGAGGTCTTCTCACAGGCGTAAGGATCGTTATGGAGTCAACACGACAATGCTCATCACCAATGGTACCGTGATCACCTTTGGCACCACGCCGCGTGTCATTCCTGGCGGCGCAGTATATTACCAGGGAGACACTATCTTGGACGTCGGCTCGACTGCCGAGCTGACACGTCGCTATCCCCACGCGGAGCAGCTGGACGCGACCGGCAAGGTGGTGATGCCTGGCCTCATCTGTGGGCATACCCATTTCTACGGCGCCTTTGCACGTGGGATGGCCATTCCAGGCGAAGCACCCTCGAATTTCCCTGAGATTCTCGAACGCCTGTGGTGGAAAATTGACCAAGCGCTGACGCTGGAGGACTGTCAATATAGCGCACTGGTATGCCTCATCGACGCTATACACCATGGCACCACTACGCTGATCGACCATCATGCCAGTCCCAACGCAATTGACGGCTCTCTGGACGTCATTGCCGAAGCGGTCAGGCAGGCTGGCGTGCGTGCCAGCCTATGCTATGAGGTGACCGATCGCAACGGCGACGCCGGTGCACGTGCTGGCATCGCCGAAAACATGCGCTTCATCCGCCGGTTGCGTCAGAATCCCCACCCACGGCTGGGTGCTTCGTTTGGACTGCACGCCAGCTTGACCCTCTCTGATGAAACTCTCATGGCCTGCGTCGCTGAGGCGCGCACATTGGGGGTTGGATTTCATCTACACGTCGCCGAGGACATAGCTGATCAGCGCGATTGCTTGAAGAAACACAACATGCGCGTCGTCGAGCGTCTGGAGAAATTCGGTGTCCTGGGACCGCAGACCATCGCGGTACATTGTGTCCACGTGGACGGCTATGAACGTGAGACATTGCGCGCCACGCGTACCCATGTCACGCACCAGCCGCGCAGCAATATGAACAACGCGGTGGGAGTGGCTGATGTGACAGACATGTTGCACCGCGGCATCAACGTGGCACTGGGTAATGATGGTTTCTCCAACAACATGTTCATCGAAATGCAGGTTGCCTACCTAATGCACAAGTTGCACGCGCGTGATCCACGTATCATGCCGGCCGATCAGGTGATACGTATGACCTTTGCTAACAATGCCCGACTGGCGCGCCTTTTCTGGGACAGACCGTTGGGGGCACTCGAACCGGGTGCACTGGCAGACATTATCCTGCTGGATTATCAACCATTTACGCCATTAACGGATGGCAACTTCCCGTGGCACATTATCTTCGGTATGGACGGCAGCCAGGTGACGCACACCATTTGCAACGGTCAAATGCTCATGTGTGACCGCCAGCTGCTCACCTTGGACGAAATGGCCATTGTGGCATGCGCGCGCGAGCGAGCAAAAGCAGTGTGGCGATATGTGAGGGAGATGGAATAAGTACTCTGACGCGCAAACGCAGAAGAAAGGAGCACATCGTTGTCTAAGAAAACCGTGGCGATTATCGGTGGGACAGGTCATCAAGGCCCCGGCTTGGCGCTACGCTGGGCGAAGTCGGGTCGTTATCGAGTCATTATCGGCTCACGCGATGCAGCTAAGGCGCGAAGTGTCGCCGCATCACTTAATATGCGATTGGGTGACCATCTGATAGAGGGTATGTCCAACGCAGAAGCAGCCGCGGCGGCCGAGGTGGTGGTGCTCACGGTGCCTTATGGCGCACACCGCGAGGTGCTGGAGAGCATTCGAGCCCAGTTGAAGGGCAAGGTGTTGGTGGACGTCACCGTGCCGTTGCAGCCGCCACGGGTGAGCCATGTTTATATCCCACCCGCTGGAAGTGCCACTGCCGAAGCTCAAGTGCTGCTGGGCGACGAGGTGCGCGTCGTGTGCGCTTTTCAAAATGTCAGCGCTGCCCACCTACGCGAGCTGGATGAACCGTTTGAATGCGACGTGTTGGTATGTGGTGATGACAAAGACGCCAAAGCGGAAGCGATTGCATTAGCCGAGGCAGCCGGTGTACGTGGACTCGACGCTGGTCCATTACAAAATGCAGTGGTGGTCGAGGGATTAACTGCCATCCTGATCGGCATCAATAAGCGTTACCATGCAGATGGCGCCGGCATCAAAATCACCGGCCTCCCCTAAGGAGCTGAAAGAGCGCTGGAATCGGGGATAACGTTTTATCTGACTATTTCGAATCTCACTGCGTAGTTCGGCAGGGGGCCCCTCGCATCATAGGCAGGCAGGCGCTCACCCGTGTCCAGACGGTACATGCCCACCTGCAGATGATAATGCCCGACAGGCAAATTGCTCAGGTCCAGCACGTGAGGATCCACGATGCGTTCGCCTTCTTCCCACCAATCGGTGGGATAATCGCCGCCCAGGGGACGGCTGTCAAACCCAGCCACTTGACGCTCTCCGTCCCATAGCTGGATGAAGACAGTGTAATCGGCAGCTGGCCGCCCGAGTGCTTCCCAGTACAGCGTCAAAGTGTAGCAAGCAACCGTATCATGCTCGGACCGGACCAAATCATAACCGAGCAGACGGATCGCCTCGCCCAGCTCTACGCTCATAGGATGTAGGGGCATAACCTGCGGCCACTCCCACGGGATCAACTTGACCGTCGTCAGCCATGGTTCGATTATTTCTCCCGCTGCATTGCGCGTCTCGAGTCCTGGACGCCCCGCCTCTTCATAGCGATACAGCCCGACATACACGCGCACCAACGTCGGCGCGGCAGCATCAGCTGCCACCGGCACCCCGTAGGTGTCAGCGACCACGTCACCTGGTTGGAGCTGCGTCGTGGGCCACAACCCCAGACCAGGATAAGTGTTCACTTGCCCGATAACGCGACGTTCGCGCCCCAATAGGTGCACGAACACACTGTAATTGATGTCCATCGGCCTTAACGCTTCCCAATATACTGTCAATGGCAGGGATTCGAAGGGGCGCAGAGTAGGTAATGCTCGTGTAGCGATCGTGGACCCTAGCTGGTAGCCCACCAGGCGCATCATGCCGTCAACCGTCCAGTCCGCACGTCGGACCTCGGCCGGCAGGTGCGCCACATGCTGCAAGTTTGGTCGTGCATAAGCGGGCATAATGTAGAGAAAGGGACTGAGAACCACCAACAAACATAGTCCACCGCTAACCGTGGCAGCCATCCCAGTACGCAAACGGCATGGCACTACTGCCAGCAACCCGATTGCCAGCAAGGTGGAAACGCCGGAGATGGCAACAAACATCAGCCTTCCCTGCGTTGCGTAGGTCTGGCTGGTCCAACGCAAGAGCGCTATTAGCACCAACACTACCCACCCAATAAGCAGTATGAACGAGGAGGGCTCAATTGGGAAGACACCGCCAACATGCTTACGCTGGTGCTGCCAGATGGCTAAACGTATGCAAGTAAATAGCAACCCCACCCCGGCCAGAATGCTCAATCCATCCAGAAGGGTATAAATCCAGCGATCCACCAGAATGTTGAGCGCACCGAAAAGAGCCCAATAGGTGATACGAAAACCTTCAAACTCATACCACAGCCGTTCCAATGTCAGTGCTTCTTTACGACGGCCGGCGATGTCCAACATACGGTTGAGGCCGGTCGGGTCGTTGTACAATGTCCAGTTGCGCCAGTACCACCAGCCGGCGATGAGCACGATGAGGCTGACAATGAGCAACAGGTTGAGGCACCCATCACGCCATGCGCAGGGACGTCCCCAGCGTTGTCCACGCCACGCTTCCCAGAGAAGAACGAGCAATGCCAGAGGCAGCAAGGCGAGCACACTCATCTTGGTGAGTGCACCCAACCCCAGCAATATACCCAACCAGAGACCGTCGCGCTGCCGCTGACCACGCTGCACGGCACGCAGCAAGACTAACATAGCTGTTGCAGCCAAAGGCGCCGCTAGACTGTCGTTGTTCACCGAGGCGCTGATGAAGAGGAACATAGGGTTGAAAGCAGTCAGCGCCGCTGCCAGCAACGCCACCCGTTCCTCTGATAGCCATACTAGGCGCGCGATACGATAAGTCAACCAGACAGTGACGACACCCAACGTCACCGAAAATAGACGGATCAGGTGTACTGCCAGAGTAGTACCTCGCCAGGGCCAGTTCTCATAGGCGCTGTGCACCATCATGTTCTTGTTGCCCACCACCAGTGGCTCGCCCACCACGGCATGGGGATTGGGGACATATACAATGAGAAAATCATCCGTCGGAATCCACGCCGTCAGCGCTGCTGCCACCAAGTAATAGAGCGGCGGTTGGCTGCCCTCCTGATGCCACTCAGTATGTTTCTGGGGATCCTGTATCGGTAACCGGCCTGTGCGGACAATATGACGCACCACCGGATAGTGCCAGCGTTCATCCGATGCCTCAAAAATCGGCGTGGCGACACTGTATATGACACCCATTATTAGAAAGAGTGCCAGGATGGCGACGAGAATCCAACGTGTTCTGACACGGACATCGGGGGCAGGGGACGCAACAGCCGATGCAGCGATGCTCATACGAGCATCTCCTGATAGAGCGCATACGTCTGATGGGCGATGCATTCCCAGTCAAAAGTACGTCCTAACGCTCGCGCGCCGGCGCGCAGGCGCTCCGTCAACCCCTCATCCTGGATCAGCCGCGCAATGGCTCGGGCTAGTGCGCTGACATCGCCACGCGGTACCAAGAGCACATTTTCACCATCGCGCAGCTCTGGCAATTCCACCGAGGGAGACGTGGTCACGACTGCGCAACCATGGCGCAGAGCGGCGATGAAAGTGGTGCGTCGGAAGGAAACGCCATCGCGGTAGGGCATCACCACGAGGTCGGCAGCCAGTAACGCAGCTGAAACCTCCTCAGGCGCTATATGCCCGGTCCAATGCACATGGGCTTCGAGGTCACATTCCCGGATGCGCTGTTGTACCCGCTCCAAATAGAGACGGTTCGTGGCATCTACATCGCCCACCTGGGCACCAATTATTACCAAATGCGCATCATAACCATCGCTCACCAGCTCACACAGCGCCTGTGCCAGTTCTTCACCTCCCTTGCTGGGATTCAGGAATCCGAAATAGGCTAACAACGGGGAGGTCTGTTTGATCCCCAGCCGGGCACGCCAAGCTTGCCGGTCGTAAAGAGTAGGTGGTCGTACCTCGATATTGCTACCCAGCGGAATGCGTCGCACATGAGTCGCCCAGGAATGGCGCTGTAATATCTGCTCGTCCTCCAGGTTGGTTGTGATCACTCCATCGGCATAGCGCGCCAGGGCTAGCATAGACCACCGCCGCAATGGCCCCGCTTTGGGGAAGAGGTATGGCACACGTAGATCGTGGAAGGTGACCACAACGCGTGGTCGCCTATGGCGACGACGCAACCACCAGGGCAACCAGTTGATCCAGCCAGCCAGATCGTAAGCAGCAGCTTGGTATTGAATATGCAACACATCGGGTTGCTGCTCACCGAGCCAACGCTCGATCTGAAACCAGCAACGCCATCCCCAACTGGAGATCACAGGATGAACCTCGATGCCGGACGTGATATCGGGCGGTGCGGCTCGGCATGAGGTGAGAACGGCAACCTCAACGGCCATCATGCTCAAGTGGCGCGCCAAATGCCGGGTGTGATCCCCGACACCGCCCTGCATCGGAGGGTATTCGCCTGTGAGCAGACACACTCTCATTGCGTATTCTCAAGGAATCCTGAACGTAGGACCTGCCAGTAGGCGTTCATCCGCTCGCGACGCAACGGGCGCTTGTGCCCAATCAACCATTTGAGCGTTTCCTCGAGCAGCTGGATGATGAAGGTCCATAGTAGGAAGAGACGGATGAGATTCGCCCATACTGCGCCGTAGTACTTACGGAAATAACGCACTTTGCTACGCTGGAAGTGAATGGTGCGTGCTATTGGCACCTGGTCGCTGCTTTTACCTTCGTGATGAATGATCACTGCCTGGGGCACATAGTGCACCTCCCAACCGGCGGCGTGACAGCGGTGACACCAGTCCAGTTCCTCAAAATACATGAAGTATCCCTCATCTAGGGGGCCGACCTCTTCCCAGGTGGTGCGTCGGATGATCAGCGCTGCCCCCACCAACCAGTCCACTGGGTGTGCAGAATCCGCCGTGCGCTCCGCCATATAATAATGACGTGCAAAGCGATTATGCGGAAACCATTGCTGCAAGAGGGTGCTTTCCCAGAAAGCAGTGGCCAGCGTGGGAAAACGTCTCCGCGAAGGCTGCACTCTGCCATCGGCATAGCGCAGCTGCGGCCCAGCAGCACCAACTTTCGGATGGGCATCCATATATTGCACTAAGACAGCTAAGGCGTCGCCTACCACTTCAGTATCCGGGTTCATAATAATGAAGTAACGCCCCGAAGCTTGTGCCACTCCTAGGTTAGCACCGCGAGCGTAACCCAGATTCTCCGGTGAGGTGATCAGCTGTGCCTCGGGAAACTCATGCTGCACCATTGTGACGCTGTCATCCACCGAAGCGCAATCCACCACGATCACCTGGCACGTCGGCCAGCTCGCTGCTTTCATCAAGATGGAATGCAGACAACGCCGCAGAAGCGCACATACATTCCAGTTGACAATAACTACAGACAGATCAGGGATTATACTCGAGAGGGGAGGCATTGGAACGTCTTGTCCCTATGGGCCATCCTATTCAGCGGATAGGGAGGCCAGGCTAAACAGCCGCCGTGCGTTGTCAGTCAAGCGTGTTGCCAACGTCTCGAGTGACATATGCAGCAACTCTGCCAGCCGCCGCGCGACCAGCGGCAGATAAGCTGGTTCGTTACGCTGCCCGCGATATGGATGAGGTGTCAGATAGGGGGCATCGGTTTCGATTACTAGAGACTCAACAGGCAAGCGAGGCAATATCTCCGGCAGCTTTCGCGCGTTAGCGTAGGTTACCGGACCCGCTATGCCAATGTAAAAGCCCAGCTCGATCACCCGTCGTGCCATTGCCAGATCTCCGGAAAAGGCATGAAACACTCCGGCTGGATGATAGGAATGTTGTGCGCGCCAGCTCTTCACAATGCTCAGTGCATCTTGTGCTGCGTCGCGCTGGTGGACGATGACTGGCAACCGACATGTGGCAGCTAAGGCGAGCTGCTCTTCAAAAGCGTTGCGTTGTTGTGCTCGCGGTGACAGGTTACGGTAGTAATCCAGACCGATTTCGCCAATAGCAACTACCTTGGGATGATGCGCCAGCTGACGCAGTTCTTGTAACGCGGTTTCGTCCAGTGTGACAGCATCGTGAGGATGGATCCCGACCGCCGCATACACCTGAGGAAAGCATTCGGCCATCTTGACAGCACGTCGACTCGAGTCCAGATCGGCTCCGGGGTTGATCAGCGTTCTCACATAGGCAGCGAGAGCACGCCTCAGCACCTCTTCGCGGTCGTCGTCGAAGGGAGCAAAGTCCAGATGGCAGTGGGTGTCTATTAACTCCACGTGTGACATAACCCTCAGCGTTTGTTACCCTGCAAAGCTTGCATGTCAGCATCTACCATCATCTGAATGAGCTGCTCAAACGTGTACGTGGGTTCCCAACCTAGTTTGGCATGGGCCTTACTGGCATCTCCCACCAACAAATCCACTTCTGCCGGGCGCATGAATTGCGGATCGCTCACGACATATTTTTGCCAATCAAGACCCAAGTAGCCGAAGGCAACTTCGCAGAGCTCACGCACCGAATGGGTGCGACCGGTAGCGATGACATAGTCATCCGGCTCATCTTGTTGCAACATCAGCCACATAGCCTGAACATAATCTCCTGCGTATCCCCAGTCGCGCCGTGCATCCAAATTGCCCAGCCGCAGCTCGTGATCAAGGCCCAACTTAATGCGTGAAGCACCATAGGTGACTTTATGGGTGACAAACTCCAATCCACGTCGCGGGCTCTCGTGATTAAACAAGATCCCGGAACAGGTGAACAGGTTGTAGCTCTCACGATAGTTCACTGTGATCCAATGCGCATACACCTTGGCTACACCGTAAGGACTGCGCGGGTAGAAAGGGGTGCGTTCATTTTGTGGCACCTCACATACTTTGCCGAACATCTCTGAGCTGGAAGCTTGGTAGAATCGGATTCCCGGATCTACAATGCGTATCGCCTCCAACATACGCGTCACCCCCAGTGCGGTGAACTCCCCAGTTAACACGGGTTGCTTCCACGACGTTGGCACAAAAGATTGGGCAGCCAAGTTATACACTTCGTGTGGTCGGTGCTCACGCAGGATGTCCACCAGGGACATCTGATCGAGCAAATCGCCTTGTACCAAAGTGATCTTATCCTGAATATGGCGGATGCGATCGAAATTGACCGTGCTGGTGCGGCGCACCATCCCAATCACTTCATATCCCTGTTCGAGCAGAAACTCTGCCAAATAGGAGCCATCTTGACCAGTAATGCCGGTGATCAAGGCCTTCTTGCGAGCCATAAGGGTTTTTTTCACCTCTCTTTCCAGTTTGTACCCTGCGAGAGTGTCTATCCAGGCCGATAGCTGGGCTGGCGCACTACCGCGCGCCAGTAAGCTAGCACGCGTTGCAAGCTCTCTTCAAAGGAAATGGTGGGCTGCCAACCTGTAGCACGTTGCAGCCGGGTAATATCTGCAACGATAAGGGGCGCATCTACAGGCCGGGTGCGCTGTGGGTCCACTTCGACGCGGATTGAGACGGAGCTCATAGACAGCAAGACATCAAGGAGCTCACGGATTGAGTGGGCGCGTCCCGAACCCACATTATATGCTTGGCCACTCTCACCTTTCTCCATCAACAAGGCATACGCACGCACAACATCAGCGACATCAGTGAAATCACGCTGCGCTCCCAGATTGCCCACATACAACACAGGTGCCCGCATTCCTGCCTCAATTTCGGCAATTTGGCGCGCGAAGCTGGCAGCAACAAACTGGGGACCCTGGCGTGGTCCCAAGTGATTGAACGCGCGCACACGAATGATGTCCAACCCGTGGCTAAGGTGAAACTGCAATGCTAGCAGGTCCTGCGCCGCCTTGCTAACGCCGTATGGATTGACTGGACGCAACGGGGCGTCCTCATTGACCGGCAAACGCTCAGGTGGCACAGCGCCGTAGATTTCATTAGAGGCAACGACAAGCAAACGACAGCTGAGCTTTTGACGCGCCATCGTGCCCAAGATATTTAGCTCGGGGCGCACATTGTTCTCGAAAGTACCCCAGGGATCCTCCCACGCCGCCGGCACATTTGCCTGAGCGGCCAGATGATAGATGTGCTGTGGTTGTACTTCCTCCAAAAGCGCCTCAACGGCCTGGGGATCTTGTAAATTGGTGAGTGTCACCGGCACACGCCGTGGCAAGAAATCAAGCCCATAGCCCCCATCCAACGCTGCGCCGTGGATGTCAAAGCCGCCACATTCCATTAGGTGGGCAGCCAGATGACCGCCGGCAAAACCGGTGATCCCGGTGATGAGCACCCTTCTCACCGCTGCAGCTCCTCATGCATGTTGTCGTGAGGCTGTGGCAATGTGTGACGACAAGACGTGAGCATGTTGTGAACCGTGTAGAAAACGGCAATAGCCGGGTAAAGTCACTACAACGTATCTTTTGCTCCGCAGTATACTATGACTATCTATGCATCTGAAATTTCAACTCGACACAATAGGAATGGCATTATAACTTGCTTTGAGGTTACAGGCAAAGACTTCTCATCGGAGGTGGCGACCCCTCCCGAGGGACACACGGCTATTGTTTGCCGTAGTCTTGTCGCTCATTGCACCATATGCTAGAATCCGCCAGTGATGCTGGATCTACTCATCATAATCGTTAATTACAATACACGTAACCATCTGCATGCTTGCCTCTCCTCCCTCTATGCAAGCAAAGGGGATTTCTCTTTTACTGTTTGTGTGGTAGACAATGCCTCCTGCGATGATAGCTGCGAGATGGTGCGCGAACATTTTCCCCAAGCGCATCTTATTTCCAGCTATGTCAATGGTGGTTTTGCCTATGGCAACAATTTAGCGCTAAGAGCTTACGGATTTCGGGACAAGGGGGAAGAACTCTCAGAAAACGGGGAGAACTTACCACGCTATGTTATGCTGCTCAATCCGGACACGGTGGTACCACCTGACGGATTGCAAAACTTGATCTCTTTTATGGATGCCCATCCTCATGTGGGTATTTGTGGCCCTAAGCTGATCCTGGAAGATGGCAATCTAGATCTGGCATGTCGTCGCAGCTTTCCTACCCCCACTGTCTCGTTTTACCGCATGATAGGCTTATCACGCCTGTTTCCGCATCATCCGGTTTTCGGACGTTACAATCTCACCTATTGTGATCCGGATCAGGCGATGGAAGTGGATGCCGTAGTGGGTGCCTGTATGTTGGTGCGTCGCGAAGCCATCCAGCAGGTTGGGCTGCTTGATGAGAGTTACTTCATGTACGGTGAGGATCTCGATTGGGTCTATCGCATGCATCAGGCAGGTTGGAAAACTTATTACTATCCAGCCGTGACGGTGCTTCACGTCAAACGAGCAGCCAGTCGGCATAGCCCCCGCGCCCAGGTTGAGTTTTATCGCGCTATGCGTATCTTCTATATCAGACACTATGCCTCCTCAACGCCACGGCTATTGCATTGGCTGGTATTGTTTGGCATTGGCCTGCGCGCCAGCATCGCGAGAATCCAGCTGGCCTTGTCTCCATTTCGCCTAAAGCGACAACCCGAGTGACGAGAAGCTCCATGAATCGACGCGCTGCGCGAATCCTAACCGTCTCACTGGTGCTGACCGACGCTGTTATGGCTGCCTTGGCCTTCGCGCTGGGTTACGCGCTGCGCCTACAGTCAGAATACGCAGAGATTGCCCCATTCATCAACTACCTCGGGATGATGGTGCTCCATACCTCCGTAGTGGTGTTGGTTTTTGCTTTTTATCGCCTTTATCAACGTCAGCGTGCTGCTTCTCACATTGATGAGTTCTATTCTATCTTTGGCGCCGCGTCAGTTGCCACCGTTATAGCCATTGCGCTTATCTGGCTGATCTACAAGAATCAGTTGGACTATCCGCGCCTGATGATGGTTTATACGTGGTTGTTGACTATCATCTTAGTATGGTTTGGCCGCATCGTGCATAGCCGCGTGCAGTGGTGGCTTCAGTCAAAAGGTTATAATGAGTCCCGTCTGCTGATCGTTGGCACTGGTGATGTCGGGCGCATGATTCTACAGAAAATACGCCAATCTCCCGGATTAGGATATCGCGTGGTCGGCTTCGTGGAAGGCAACGGTTCTCCACCTGACGCGCTGGTTAACGTGTTGGGAGTTCCCGTATTGGGCAGCTGTGACGATCTTCCCAGGCTGATCAACGAACATTACATCAACGAAGTCATCATTGCTATGCCAGAAGCCTCTCATCAGGACATCCTAGCCATCGTCGCCCGCTGTGAGCCGGCTCGGGTGACAATCCGTGTCTTTCCAGACGTTTTTCAGATTATGGCCTCTGAAGTTAGCATAGGTGATCTCAGCGGGCTGCCACTGCTTACGATACGCGATGTAGCACTACGGGGTTGGAGACTTGCTGTCAAGCGTGTGACGGACATTGTGGGTAGTGCTATTGCACTCATCCTGCTTTCCCCATTAATGTTGTTGATCGCCCTGTTGATCAAACTCGATTCGCCTGGCCCAGTATTCTACGTTCAGGAACGCATGGGATTGGATGCCAAACCTTTCAAAATGCTCAAATTCCGCTCTATGCGCACCGACGCGGAGGCTGAAACGGGGCCGGTATGGGCCTCGCCAAACGATCCACGACGCACTCGCCTGGGGGCCTTTATTCGTCGCTTCTCGCTCGACGAACTACCTCAACTCATAAACGTCTTAATCGGCGATATGAGCTTGGTGGGGCCACGCCCTGAACGCCCTGTGTTTGTTGAGCAATTCAAGAGGAGCATCCCACGCTATATGGATCGCCACCGGGAAAAAGCAGGGCTCACAGGCTGGGCGCAGATCAACGGATTGCGCGGTGACACTTCGATCATCGAGCGCACCAAGTACGATTTGTGGTATATTGAGAATTGGTCGCTATTGCTTGATTTGAAGATTTTGGTGCGCACAATGCTTCGTATCTTCAGCGATCGCCAAGCCTACTAGCCTCGTCCGTCTGCCCTGCGTAATCTAAGAGTAACCTGGGTGCCCACACCGAATGTACTGGTGACTGTGATCATTCCGCCGAAGCGCTCCA
>JASFBB010000342.1:0-22428 GCA_036172345.1 Anaerolineae bacterium | reverse complement strand
GATTGGCCTGGTGTCCCACCGCCCGTTGCTCTATGATGATTTGAGCGGGGAACAAAACCTGCTCTTCTATGCCCAGCTGTACGACGTGGCGCGACCGAAGATGCGTGTTGAAGAGCTGCTACACCAGGTGGGGCTTTGGGGACGCCGGCGCGATCCCGTGAGCACCTACTCACGCGGTATGCAACAACGCCTGGCCATTGCGCGTGCGTTGCTGCACAACCCTCCCATCCTACTGCTTGACGAACCGGATACCGGTCTGGATCGCCATGCCGCTGGTACGCTTGGTGCACTGCTGCGCCAGGCTGATGTCGGCCAACGCACCGTGTTGATGACCACGCACAACTTGGAATACGCCACGGCATGGGGAGAAAAGGTCGCGATTCTGGTCAACGGGCGGATTGTCTTCCAAACGAATCGCTCAGAAATCGACCTGGCCACATTGCGGGCGCAATACGACCATTATGCGTCACCTGCGTAAAATATTAGCCATCGTAGCAAAGGACCTGATAGCAGAACTGCGCACGCGCGAAATGCTCGGCGCCATGTTTGTCTTCGCGCTGCTGGTGATCTTCATCTTCAACTTCGCCTTTGAGCTGCGCGCGGAGAATCAGAGAACATTGGCCCCAGGCGTGTTGTGGGTAGCGATCACCTTTTCTGGAATGCTGGGGCTCTCGCGCTCTTTTATCCGGGAGAAGGATCGCGGTTCACTTGAAGGATTGCTGTTGGCGCCGGTCGACCGCGGGGTGATCTTCTTGGGCAAGATGCTCGGCAATGCGCTCTTCATCGTGGTAACCGACTTGATTATCCTGCCCGTGTTCGTTGTTCTCTTCAACATTCCCATCGCGACGCTGCCTCGCCTGGGCACGATCGCCATACTGGGCACCATTGGTCTGAGCGGAGTAGGCACCCTGTTTTCAGCGATGGCCGTGCATACCCGCGCACGTGAGATCCTGTTGCCCGTCTTGCTTTTTCCATTGATCGTACCGGTGATTTTATCCACCGTAAAATTGAGCGCAGCTGTGATCGACAATTTGCCGCTCGCTGAAGTACGACAATGGTTCAGCTTGCTGGTCGTCTTCGACCTCGTCTTTGTAGTGCTCTCCTTTCTTTTCTTCGACTATGTCGTGGAGGAATGACCCTGGGAGATAGCATATGAAACATTTCAATCATCTGGTGACAGGCTTGTTCATCCTCACAGGACTGCTGATGCTCGGTGCGATTGTGCTCGCCTTGGGCATTGCCCCCGATCCTGTTAATCTGGCAACGCCGACGGAGCGCTTCGCGCAACGCATCTTTTACTTTCATGTGCCCAACTGGTGGGTGGGATTCCTGGCCTATTTGGTGGCCGCCATAGCCGGAGTGCTGTATCTCATCTCACGACGAGAACAATGGGATGCGGTAGGGGTGTCCTCTATTGAGATCGGTCTCGCGTTTAACACGATCGGGCTGATCAGCGGTTCGATATGGGCCAAACCGACGTGGAATACTTGGTGGACGTGGGAACCTCGCCTGACCACCGCCGCGATCGGGTGGCTCATGTATGTGGGGTACCTGATGCTGCGCAGCGCCATCGAGAACTCCCAGCGCCGCGCACGCTTCGCCGCCGTGTTCAGTATCTTGGCATTCCTGGACGTGCCAATCATATTCCTGGCCATCCGCTGGTGGCGCACTATCCATCCTGTCGTCATCGGCACTGAGGGAGGGCAGGGCGTAGGGGGATTTGCATTGGGCCCCACCATTCAATTGGTGTTTTTCTTCTGCCTGGGCACTTTTACCCTGTTGTATGTGACACTCATGTTGGTGCGCTTGCGCGTCGAGTTCCTCTCCCAGCGCGTGGAGCGTTTACGACAGCATCTTATGTTCCGTTAGTGGTGGCTTTGCTAGAGGGTGTATGCCAATGATTTATCTGATTGCAGCGTACATAGTGGTCTGGATCATAACGTTTGCGTTTGTTGCGACGATCTTCTGGCGACAACATCAGCTGCAACAGCAAGTGGCATGGATGGAGCAGCTCTTAGAGACGGAGGCGAAAATACCCGGGCTGGATGAAAGCAAAACCTCCACACCGAGCATTTGAAATGGATCGCCCCAGGATGACGCGCTGTAGTCCTGGGGCGACCAGAATTAAAAGTGAGATGTCAGGCGATGGTCACTTCTTTGGAGAGATAAACGTCCTGAATAGCGTGCAGCAGCTTGACGCCCTCTTCCATCGGCTTCTGGAACGCCTTCCGCCCGGAGATGAGCCCCATGCCACCGGCGCGCTTGTTGATCACCGCCGTGCGCACCGCTTGAGCCAGATCATCTTTGCCTGAGGCACCGCCCGAATTGATCAACCCGATGCGTCCCATATAGCAATTCATGACCTGATAGCGTGTCCAGTCGATCGGATGGTCTCCGGTCAGCTCGGTGTACACGCGCGGGTCGGTCTTGCCGAACTTGATTGCGTTGTACCCGCCGTTGTTCTCAGGCTGCTTCTGCTTGACGATGTCTGCCTCGATGGTGACTGCCAGATGGTTCGCCTGCCCGGTCAAATCCGCGGCCGTCTCGTAGTTGACCCCTTCCACCTTAAAGCCGGGGTTGCGCAGGTAAGCCCATAGCACCGTCACCATACCCAGCTCATGCGCATAGGCAAATGCCTCGCTGATCTCCTGGATCTGGCGGCGCGATTCGGGCGCGCCGTAGTACACCGTGGCCCCCACGGCAACCGCGCCCATATCAAACGCCTGTTGCACGCTGGCGAAGAGCGTCTGGTCATAGATATTGGGATAGGTGAGCAGCTCATTGTGGTTGATTTTGACGATGAAGGGAATCTTATGCGCATATTTGCGCGACACCGCGCCCAGCACCCCCAACGTCGAGGCGACAGCATTGCATTGCCCTTCGATCGCCAGCTTCACGATGTTTTCGGGGTCAAAGTAAATCGGGTTGGCGGCGAAGGATGCCCCGCCGGAATGCTCAATGCCCTGGTCGACGGGCAAGATGGAGAGATAGCCGGTACCGCCCAGGCGACCTGTGTTGAAGATCAGCTGCATGTTGCGCAGCACAGCGGTGGGACGGTCGGTCTGTGCCATCACCCGGTCGACGAAGTCAGGGCCGGGCAGATGGAGCATCTCCTTGGGTACTTTGGCCTTATAGGTCAAGAGGCTTTCCGCCTCTGCGCCCAACAGATCAGCAATTGGGGTGGTCATAGTTCCTCCTAGATACTAAAGTATTTTTGTAGAACGAATGCGTCACAACCTTCACTTTCATCGGGTGGACAGCACTGTCGTGGGGTAGCGGAGAGGCACACCGTAGTGCATATCAATGCCCCTGGGGCGACTCGAACGCCCGCGCACGGCTCCGGAGGCCGCTGCTCTATCCACTGAGCTACAGGGGCGTGTTTTTTACACTTTAGCACGTTTGGGTGTACTTGGCAACTACACAGGTTGGGTCTGAACACACTGCACACTTATGCAACAAGCTAGGACCCGGAGGCAGTGAAGAAGGTACCCCAAGCGAAGGATGCTATATTACGGCCTCTCGCTGGTCACGACAACAGCGACGCTTTCGAATCCCGCCGGAATAATCGGAGACCGAAGGTTGCTTTCTAACGCCCCGGGCGGGACTCGAACCCACAACCTACTGATTCGAAGTCAGGCGCTCTGTCCACTTGAGCTACCGGGGCATATCCTACAAGGTTATTATAAACCCACTCACTCGCGCGAGGCAAGAGCGCCCCTGTTCGGGCTCAGAAAACTGGTCATATCGAGATCTGAGCCTCCCTCCAAATTTCCACCAAGAAAGATATACCCCTTTATATTTTTTTTTACCCATTGCAAAATTTTGATTCTGGTGATACATTAGAGAAAACCTTGATTTCAATATGAGACGATCGCTGATGCGAGAGTTTTGCCCGCCAGCTGCAGTGCATCGCATAGGAAGAGAACATTGTGCTTATGTCCGCCTCACCTGATGTTGAGCGTTCCGACCGTTTTCAGACGGCGATAGCCATCCTCATCGCCCTGGTGACCCTGGCAGGCGCCGCGCTGGGGGCACGGGCTGCCCTGGTCAGCACAGCAGCCGGCGACGAAGACTTTTATGGCCTGGCTGCTTCCCTCAACGCCGAAGAGACCAAAGCGCTCAACACCCTCACCATGTACCGGAATTATCGCGCGTACACGGCCTACACGCGCTACAACGTGCTAGGCGATTTGGTCGCAGAGGACCGGGAGCGAGCCAGCGACGAAGCGCGATCGGAGACACTGGGCCAAGCTATGCAGACAGCATGGGCATTGGCGGTGACAGTTAACGATTTCTTCCCTGCGCGCTATCTCAACCGGGATGGTCAATACGACGTAGAACGTGAGTTAGGCGAGGCATGGGCGGAAGCTGCCATGAAAAAAGATCTCGACCCCCAGCCCCACTTCGCTGCGGCGAATATATTGCGTGGTAAGGTTAGCCACCTGCTCATTATTATCATCTTGTTCACTATGGCAGTGTGGTTTTTCACCTTAGCACAAGGGTTGCGCCATACACTGCGCTATGTGCTGGCGGTGGGGGGAGTGGGCTTGACGCTGGTGGGCATCGCCGTGGCCGTGTTGGAGGAGCTGGTGCGTGGCGGAGGAGGCTGAACACCCTAGGGGCGGGCAGGAGCCCCGCGCGTGGATGGAGGCTATATTCCACGGCGATCCGTTCGAGCGTCTTGTTGTGGCTATCATCACCTCGGTCGCCGTGTTGGCGGCCGTCATCACCCTGTTGCAGACCAATGCCTCCGCGCGCGCCGGCCGGATGGGCCGAGATGCCCAAAGCTACGCCATCCAAGCGATGGGCCGCCGTGTCACCGGTCAGGCGAATATGGATTATGCTTGGCATGCCTACCAGTTGTACGAAGAGCTGGATGTCCAGGCCCTGTTGGCTGATCGCTTCGACGACCCGGCAGCTGCGACGCGCTACCGCGCATTGCGCACACGCATAGCTGGGCTGAGCCCCTTGCTCGCGCCCCCGTACTACGATCCCGAAAGCAGCACGTCACCCAACGTCGAACGCTACGAAGCAGACACCTATTTGGTAGAGGCAACGGCGCTCGCCGAGCGTTATGCTGTCGCCTCATCGCTCAACAATGCCTGGACAGCAAAAGCGAACGCTTATGTTACCCATTTAGCCCTGCTAGCCGTCAGCCTGTTTCTTTTCGGCTTAGCCACCACGGTTGCCGGCTGGATTCGCTGGTTGTTCCTCGGCGTTGGATTGCTGATCACCGGGTTCACCCTCATCTGGGTCCTGATCGTCACGCTGCGTCCCATCCCCAGTGTTTCGGAGCAGGCAATCCAAGATTTTGCCCAAGGGGTCGGCTATGCGCACCAGCGCGAGCTGGAGCAAGCGCGCGATGCTTTCACGCGCGCCTTGCAAGAGACCCCCTTCTATGCGAACGCCTACTACGAGCGCGCGAATGTTTTCTACGACCTGGGTGACTACGAAAGTGCCGTGCAAGATTATCTAGCTGCGCAGGCGACCGGACGTGATGACGTGAATGTAGCGTGGAACCTGGGTTGGACGTATTACCTCCTCGGCCGCTTCGCTGAGGCGATCGCCACGAGTCAGCATGCAGTTGGGCTGGATCCCAACCAGGTAGGTGTGCGCTTCAATGTGGCGTTGGCCTATCTGGCCGCCGGTCAGGTCGAACATGCCCGCGCCGAATATATCAATACCCTGGAATTCGCTGCTCAACAAGTGGCTAAGGCTATTGAAACGGGGGGCAAACCTCCCGCCTCTTTGTGGTCCTATATGGACGCGGCTGCGCGCGACCTGGAAGGCTTACTTGAGCGCCTGCGCGATCAACCGCGTCCATGGACAGAGGCCCCTTCACACGATAAGATTGCCAATCCACAGACGATTGAAGTTGCTGCCGAAGAGATTGTCAAACAGCTCAAGAGCTTTACTACAGCGCTTGAATACACTGGTAAACCCCCTGTTGCGCCGTTGACCGCTACCATTTCCCCCTTCGAGTTCGCCATCCCGACGTATGATGAGGAGGGCAACTTGATTAGACAGACCATTGCAACCATCTTTCCAGAGGGCACCGATAAGGTGCTTGCTCTGTTTGACTATTCTGGGATGAAGGATGGACAGGAAGTGCTGTGGAAGCTCTACTATAATGGATGGGAAGATCCTTCCTGGCGACTGATTGAGCAGTGGTCGTTGGGTGAGTCGGGCGGTGCTCGCAAACCCTTCAGTTTGTCCTATACCAACCTGTACCAATTCACGCCTGGGGAGTTCAAGATCGAAATGTACGTAGATAATCAGCTTGCCCAGCAAGGAATTTTCATCATTGAGTCAAACAAATGAGCACGACTCAAGCACCCATGTTAATTGTTGAGGTTTGTCTACACAGGATGACAGGAGGTTGCCATGCCACGTGATCCGAAAATTATAGCAGTGAGTGTGATGCTGGTAGTTGCGCTGTTTGGTGGCCTTCATCTGGGAAGTCCTCTATCTCCCACATATGCCGCAGAGGCGTCCTCTCGCCGCATAATAATTCATGCTTCTGCCACGGCTCGCTTGGCCCCTCAACCCGCTCCCACACCGACTAGAGAACGACTGGTCCGCTTTGATGAGGCGTCCGGCGCTTTCAGCGTGCGTTACCCGGCTGACCTAAGCCGCATTCGCTCGCTCGATGCTCCCGACCTCTACGGATACATGTTCACCGGTGAAGCTGCAAGCACCGTCTTCGCAGTGGGCTTCTGGGTGATATCCGAAGCTGACTTAAGCGAGGGCGAATGGCGGGTGCTCCTCTCCGCGATGGGCCCCCAAGGGCTGATGCGTAAGCTGGGCGGTCGCTTCGACGACCCCGCCTTTGTCGAGGTGGCCCGCGAGCTCGGTGAGGCGGGCACGCACCAGCTCTATTGGGAAGGCGAGTACGAGGAAGCTGAAGCCCCCGAAGATCTGCTTCATAGCGCCTTCTTCGTTCAGGAGGCGATGGGCGTCCTGGCCATCACCGCCGTGGTGACCACGCAGGAGGATTGGGCAGCGCGGCGCGTGCTCTTCTTGGAAGCATTTAAGAGCTTGGAGTGGTCTTCCGAGGTGGTGCGCGCTCAAGCAGGCGGCGCGACCATGCCGGCCGAAATAGTTGCTACCGAGGAAGCGGTTGTCCCTGAAGAAACTCACGAGACCACCACTCCAACGGAGGAAGCCACTGCTCCCCCTGAGGAGACCCCCGAAAAGGAAGGCAGCGAGATCTCCCCGGAGATCATTATCGAGCCCCTCCTTCCCGAAGAGACCGAAGAACCGGCAGTTCAAGGTGAAATAGATGTCATCACACCCGAAGAGACCCTCGAGGAGGTCACCCCGGAGGGACCCGTCACGGAGGAGATCTTGCCGGGTGGTGAATCCGTCACTTTTGAAGATCCCAGTAGTGTGTTTGAGCTCACCTACCCGGCTGCCTTCGACACGCCGGAAGGTCCCTACGTGGAGGATGAAGGGTATATTTATGCTGCCTCGATAGGGGGCGATGAAAGCTATTTTGTGGGTGTGTACTTCCAAATTATAGCGAAGAAGGCGCTCACGGATGCCCAATGGAGGAAAGCGGTCAATCAGATGAGCGATAGCATGGTGGAGCAAGTAGGGGTGGATGCTGTCGAGGTCTATCGAGAGAAGGGTGAGCGTGGGCAACACTGGCTCTATCTTGAGGCTGAGTCCGAATATGAGGACCGGCGGATGCTCTTTTACACTGAGGAAGCGTCCGGAGTGCTTGCTATTTTGATGGCACGCGTCCCGCTAGCTGAGTGGTCGGATTGGGAGGGCGCTCTGCTAGACGTAGTGCTCAGTTTCCGCTGGTGGCCGGACGCGGCGCGCGAAGTGCTCAGCGGCGAGACTGTCGAACCTCCCGCCGAGCCGACATCCACTCCCAGCCGGGCACGCGCCACGCCGACCCCTAGAAGCGTCCAACCGGCCATACCGGCTGGCAAAGGGGGATTGGTGATGCTCAACTGTCGCGGCGATGTGGTGACAGTGGACGTCATCCCAGACGCTATCTTTCAAGAGCTGGCGCCCAAGACCGGCGAGCAGTGCTACCGGGGAGAACCTATCTATCTGGATCCAGGCGATCATATCTTGAAAGCTTCTATTGCCGGGGTGCCCTCGCAAGGTGAGGCAACCATCACTATTGTAGAAGGGCAATGGTTTGAGTTTACCTGGTACTGAGCAGATCCATCCCTTTCCTGGGGAGAGCATGGAGCTCATGGAGACTATGGAGCGACCTTGGCTTCGCTTCTATGATGAGGACGTGCCACGTACGCTGACGTACGAGCTGATCACCATTCCCGACTTTCTGCGTTCATCTGCGCGCCGCTTCCCCCACCACGAAGCGCTGGTCTTTCTGGGGCGACGTATCACCTATGCCCAGTTACATCGCGCGGTCGAGCGTATGGCATGCGCGCTGTATCAGCTCGGCGTGCGCAAAGGGGATCGCGTGGCGATTTTGCTGCCCAATTGCCCTCAAACGGTGATCGCCTATTATGCCGTTCTATCGGTCGGCGCCGTGGCCGTCCTCACCAATCCGCTTTACGTGGAACGGGAACTGGAGCATCAATGGAGCGAAGCGGGCGCGGAGACGGCTGTGGTGCTGGATATGCTCTGGCCGCGCGTTGCCGCAGTGCGTGCGCGCCTGCCCCTCAAGCGCATTATCGTCACTGGCATCCAGGATTTTCTCCCATTCCCCAAGAATATCCTCTTCTCGCTGCGATTGCGCCGCCAAGGGAAGGGGATGCGTGTTCCCTATGGAGAAGGGATCATCCCACTGCGCGCACTGCTGACACGTCCGAGTGATCCCTTGCCACCTATCCCTCTATCACCCGACGATCTCGCCTGCCTGCAGTTCACCGGCGGCACCACCGGGCTGCCCAAAGGCGCTATGCTGACCCATCGCAATCTGGTGGCGAACGTGCATCAGATCCGCACGTTCCTGATGCAAGGCCACGTTGAGGGGCAGGATCGTGTGGTGGGCATCCTACCTCTCTTCCACGTATATGGCATGAATGGCGTGATGAACCTGGGCATCCATCTGGCCGCAACCATCGTGCTGCTGCCGCGCCTGGATATCAGAATGTTGGTTGAGGCCGTTCGAGATGAACGCCCCACCTTCTTCTTGGGTGTGCCCCCTCTGTTTGCGGCGGTGAACCGCTACCCTGGCATCGAGCGCATCGACCTCACTTGCATTAAGGGATGTTTCAGCGGCGGGGCACCCTTACCTGTAGAGGTAATCCGCTCTTTCGAAGCGAGAACAGGCGCCCGCATCATGGAAGCGTATGGGCTGTCCGAGACCTCCTCGGTGACTCACGTCAATCCGCGCCGCGGCTTGCGCAAATACGGCAGCGTGGGTGTTCCCATTCTAGGCACCGATGCCAAGATCATGGACATAGAGACGGGCACGCGCGAGCTGCCCCCAGGTGAGGTAGGTGAGTTATGGGTCAAAGGACCTCAGGTGATGGTAGGCTATTGGAACCACCCCGAGGAGACAGCTCGGGTGCTCGTCGACGGATGGCTGCGCACCGGCGATCTCGCCCGCATGGATGAGGACGGTTACTTCTACATTGTGGATCGCAAGAAAGATCTCATCGTCACCAGTGGCTTAAATGTGTATCCACGTGAGGTCGAAGATGTGTTGCGCCAGCACCCTAAGGTGCACGAAGTTGCTGTGATCGGGTTGCCAGACGCACTGCGCGGTGAGAAGGTAGCAGCTTATGTGGTGCTCAAGCCGGGTGAGCGGGCCACTGCTGCCGAGTTGCGCGCACATTGTCGCGCTCAACTCGCGCCGTACAAGGTGCCGCGCATAGTCTTCTTCCGCGAATCCCTACCCCTATCCCCTGCTGGCAAGGTGTTGCGCCGCGTGCTGCGCGAAGAGGTGTTGGCGCGACAGCGAGCTATATCATCATCCGAAGACAACTAGATGACGCGGTGTGCCGGTTCCTCCCCACGCAGGACAGCCAGGCAGTCCTGCAGCGCCATCCAACCCATCATGTTCGTCGCGCCATCCGTGTGTGCGCCAATGTGAGGAGTGGCAATCACCTGGGGCAACCTCAGGAGCGGATGATCGGACGGAGGTGGTTCGGTGGCAAAGACATCCAGCGCGGCTCCACGCAGATGGCCGCTGCGCAGCGCTTCCAACAGCGCTGCTTCGTCGATCAGCTCACCGCGCGCCGTGTTGACCAGGAAGGCGCCTGACTTCATCCGTGCCAAAAAGGCAGCATTCACCATGCCGTGCGTTTCGGGCGACGCTGGCAGGTGCAACGAGAGGAAATCGGATCGTGCCACTACTTCGTCCTGAGAACACAACGTGACCCCATGGCGTTCTGCAAAGCTCCTATCAGGCACGGGATCGTGCGCCAACACTGCACATCCGAATGTCTGCAATCGGCGCGCCACCTGTTTGCCGATGGCGCCCAACCCCAACAAGCCGATCGTCTTCCCCTCCAGGGAGAAGCCCTCCACACGGGTGGCGGTACCGGCTCGAAGTGCAGCGTTAGCTTGGGGGATCGAACGCGCCAGTGCCAACATCAGCCCAATGGTCAGCTCGGCGACAGCGCCGGCGTTGGCGCCAGGGGTGTTGGTCACCACAATACCCTTCTCACGCGCAGCAGCCAGATCGACGTTGTCCACCCCTACGCCGTAGCGAGCGATGACCTTCAGCTCGGTTGCCGCTTCTATGGCCGCTCGGTCGATCTCGTCCAACCCGGCGATGAACCCATGGCAACCGGGAAGCAGCTCCTGCAGCTCCTTGGACGTGTGGATGCGGCCGCGATAGATCACCTCGCCGACTGTGTCTTCCAAGACACTGCGCAGGCGCGGATCGTTCAGCCCATATGAGCGGGGTGTGACCAGCACACGACAGGATTTGAGCTCCATTTTCAACGCTCCTCCGGCGGACGCCAAAGCGGATTATCCACAACGGTCGGCTTGCCGTCGCGCTCGACAACGCGTTTGCGGAAACCGAAGCGCTCGATGGTGGCGTAGTCATGACCGGCATGGCCAGGATAGGCAAAAAAGGTCACCAGCTTTTCATTGCCTGTGTTGATGGAACGATGCGACCAGTAAGGTGGGATATAGAGCACGTTGCCGGGCAGCAGTTCCTCCAGCGCCCAATTGCCCTGTGGGGTCTCCATCAGCATATACCCCTGACCGCGCAGGCAATAGTAGATCTCGGCGGTTTCGAGCACGGCATGAAAGTGCCCCTTAGTCATAAAGTATTCATCGCCCACCTTGCCGGGATGCACGATGGAAAGACCAGTCATTAGCTCGCCTGCTACTTCCGGACGCGCGATCTCGTACACCTCATAGAGAACCACATCGTCCTGGGCCAGCACAGCCGCATAGGCTGCCTGGTCATGGTACTGCCCCGGCATCGAGGACAGTCGTCGCACGAGGTGCCGGTCGAAATCGGCCAAGCTTTCCGGGGTCAGAGTGATTTTGTAGACGAAAGGGTGCTTGCATTCCAAGGGCATGTTCAATTCTCCCTACTGAGTTTGTGTGGGGTCGAACACGATTTTGAGAGCGCTGCGTTGCTACCTTGTATGGCTGCCTCGGCGAGCACCTCGCTCAAGAAGACAGGACGTTCTTCCAAGAAGGATTTGGTGGCGGCCAACACACTGGCCACTGCCCAGCGACCATCTCCACCCCCCACGCGCGGCGAGATGTCGCGCTGGATGCATTGGATGAAGTGTTCCATCTCACGGATGTAAGCCCAAGCGAAGCGCTGCGGCCAGGTGCGGTAAATGGGAGTGGTGAGACCACGCTCGCGGTCGGTACACACCACGACGGCCTGTCCCTGGAGCTGACCGATCTGCAAGATGCCGCGTTCTCCTACGATCTCTACACGTGCATCGTATCCATACTCACACGGGCACACACCGGAGATGCTGCCCAAGGCGCCACTCTCAAAACGGATGTTCACAATAGCGGTGTCATAGAAGTGGGGCGTATCTACGCCGTAGGCGGCTCCCTTGAAGTTGGCCACTTCGGCATAGACACGTTGTGGGTCAGAAGCAGCTAGCCAACGCACACAATCCCAATCGTGGCTGTTGACCTCGGCCAGCATCCCATTGGAAGTCTTAAGATCGCGTGCCCACGGCGGAGGCAAGCCTGGCCCATGGCCCAGCGACTTGATCAGCATTGGCTGGCCGATCTCACCGGACTGAATACGTTCCCAGGCCGCTTCGAACTCAGGATCGAAGCGGCGCATGAAACCTAATTGCAGGTGGATGCCGGCGTGTTGGGCAGCCGCGATGATCGCATCACACTCAGCCAGCGTCAGCGCCATCGGTTTCTCCAGCAGGATGTGTTTGCCTGCCTGCGCAGCCATAATGGCGAGCGGAGCGTGGGTGAATGTCGGCGTGGTGATCACCACAGCGTCGAACCGACCCCATTCCAGGGCTGCTTCCAGTGTAGGAAAGGTGGCATCACAGGGGAATTCAGCGGCGGCTGCAGCGAGCACTTCGGGCACCATTTCGACAATGGAAGCTAAATGGGCGGAAGGCAGATATTGCGTGAGCGTACGGGCATGCACCCTGCCGGCGCGCCCGGCGCCGACCAGGCAAACGCGTATTGATATGGGCATAGAAACAAGCTTCCTCTTGGATATCTTTCCCTTCTTATAACATCGAACGTAGAGTACGTCAAAGCGCGAATTGACGGCATAGCATAGGTGCGTTACAATGTAAGGAAACTATAGGGGCCGGTGGCGGAATGGCAGACGCAGGGGACTTAAAATCCCCTTCCCCTCGGGGAGTGTGGGTTCGACTCCCACCCGGCCTATTGGGTTTGTCGAACTCGGCGTAACCTCGGCGAAATTGGTCAGCTGGGTGCAGCGTGGCCGAGTGGCAGCGTAGCCCCCATTGGAGAGCGCGGGCGCGTGCCACCGGCATGTGCCTGTTTTCTTTTTTTTACACTACTGACAGGGAGAGATGAGGAAATGGAACCAAGCAAAGCGCGTATCGTCGTGGAAAAAGCGTTGACTCAGGGAAATGGCATCTTGCGCTTGAAACCGGCCTGGGTGGCGCGTGATTTCTTGCCCCCCGGCCGCCGCCTTGGCCTCAAAGAAGAAGAATACGACGTCGGCGAGCGCGGTTATATCTGTGAGCGCTGGCTCGCCTCGGTGACTAAGGCAGACAACCGCATCGGCCCACCGGATGAAGGACTCAGCTACCTGGCCCTGGACAGCGGAGAGCAGATCACCCTCAAGGAAGCGGTGGATGTAGCCGGCGCCGAGATCATGGGGGCTGAGTATGCGCGCACCCACAAGGGATTGGGACGGCTCGCCAAGATTTACGACTTCGCCGCCCGCATTCCCTATCACATTCACCAGAGGAAAGAAGATGTCGCACCGCTGGGTCGCAATCCCAAGGAAGAAGCGTACTACTTTCCCGAGGGATTGGACATGGGCCCGCACCCGGAGACCTTCTTTGGCGTGCACCCTTACATTGTCGAGCAAAAGAAGATGGACATACTGTTGCCTTACCTGGTGGAATGGAAGGATGACCTGATCCTGCGTCACTCGCGCGCTTACCTGCTGGTGCCGGGTGAAGGGTTCCACCTACCCTCGGGGGTGTTACACGCTCCCGGCACGGCAGTGACCATCGAGCTCCAGGAAGACTCCGACGTCTTCGCTATGCTGCAGGCCAAGGTCGCCGGCAAAATCATCTCCAAGGATTTGCTGTTCAAGGATGTGCCACCGGATAGGCGCGCCCGCTTGGGCGAACGTGCCGTCCTGGAGCAGATCGATTGGGAGATCAGCGGTGATCCCTACTTCTACGAAAATCGCCACACTGCTCCAATCTTGATCAAGGAAACCCAGCAGGAAGGAGGTGAGGAATACTGGATCTATTACAACACTACCAAATTCAGCGGTAAGAAACTCGTGGTGAAGCCGGGCAAGAGCTTCATCAGCGTGGATAAAGGGGTGTATAACGTTCTGGTGTGGCAGGGCGAAGGACGCTACGACGGTCACCCGATTAAGGCGCGCGATTTCGACCAGGACGAGTTGCTCATCACCTATGCCAAGGCGACCACTCCCATCAAGGTGGAGAACACCGGACGCGAGGACTTGGTGATCATCAAGTTCTTCGGGCCGGACATCAACCTGGATGTACCAATGATCCCACGCTATCCGTCGGGGTTGGCGGCATAATGACACAACATAAACCACATTTTAGCAACTAGAATGAACGATAAGGAGGTTTTCAATGGGCAAGAAGAAGATCTCGATCGGTGCATGGGCTTACATTTGGGGAGGCTATCAAGAGGCGCCCATCCCCCTGCCCGAGGTGCTCAAACGCCTGAAAGAGCTGAAATTCGACGGCGTGGAGCTGGCGGCGTTTCCCCCGCACCTTGATCCAGCGGAATACAACACACGCGCCAAGCGTCTGGAGATCAAGAAGATGCTGGACGACCATGGGTTGGCCGTCAGTGGTCTGGCTGCCAACTTCAGCGCGGTGCCGCCTGCACTGGTCAGCCCCACCCAATACATCGAGGTGGTGATGACCAACCTGGATATCTGTCATGACCTGAATATCCCTAAGCTGCGTGTGGATACCATTAGTCCGCCCACCGAAATCCCTGGTGGCATGGACTACGAGACGTGCTTCTGGCGCGTGGCGCAAGTCTTCCATCGCGCCGCCGAAGTGTGCGCCCGCGAGGGTGTCAAGCTGGTTTGGGAATTCGAGCCCGGCTTCCTCTTCAATAAGCCCAGCGAAGTGGTGCGCATGGTCTACGCGGTCGATCACCCCAACTTCAGCGTCCTGTTTGACTCGTGTCACGCCTATATGTGTGCCGTGGTCGGCGCGCGTCAGCTGGGCGAGAAGGAGACGCTGCCCGGCGGAGTGGCGCAGTTCGCCCATATGTTGACCGGCAAGATCGGCCATGTCCATTTCATCGATTCGGACGGCACGCTGCATGATGATGAAACCAGCACCCACGCCCCCTTCGGACAGGGTGTGCTCAACTTCGACGAGATCGCCAAGGCATTGCTGGAAGCCGGCTACACCGATGAATGGTGGCCCATCGACTTGTGCTTCTGGCCCAAGGCGCTGGAAGCGACCGCGGGCGCAAAGGCGTTCATGGATCAGTTGGCTGCAAAGTTTGCATGATAGACTTATCGTGTAGGAGAGACGTATTATGGCTGAGAAGATGAAAGCTCAGGTATTCTACGAAGCGGAGAAGATGGAGCTCGAGGAGATCCCCATCCCCAAGGTCACCGATGTGGATGTTCTGGTGCGGGTCAAGAACTGTGGTATCTGTGGCTCCGACATCTCCTACTATTACGGCTTGAGCCCGTTAGGCACCCCGAACGGCAAGGGACCGCTGGTGCTGGGACACGAGTTCACCGGCGAAGTGGTCGAGGTGGGTGCAGTCGCCAAGTCGATGAACCTGTTCAAGCCAGGCGATCGTGTGGTGGTCAATCCAGTGCAGAACTGCAATGCATGCTACGCTTGCGCCGCTGGCCATACGAACTTATGTACCAATCTCTATGTGCCGGGAGTGTCCGCCAACGGCGGTTTCGCCGAGTACTGCATCTCGCGCTACACTGGTCTCTTCAAGTTGCCTGATAACGTCAGCTATGCTGCGGGCGCTTTCACCGAGCCGCTCGCCTGTGCCGTCTACGGCATGAAAAAGCTGGCCATCGAGCCCGGGCAGTTCGTGGCGATCTTCGGGCCAGGGCCGATGGGATTGATGATGGTGCAAATGGCCAAGGCGATGGGCGCCGGCAAGGTGGCCTTGATCGGCACACGTGACTATCGGCTGGAAGACGGCAAGAAGATGGGCGCGGATTACATCTTCAACACCAAAGATGAGAAGTCGCCCTACTACGTCAAGAATCTGAAGGAGGCGATCGCCGATCTGACGCATGGCGCCCTGGCTGATCGCGCCATTGTGCCCACCAGTGCCAACGAGGCGTTCGAGCAGGCGATCGACATCACTGGCAACGCGGCTATTCTGGTGCACTTTGGCCTGCCCAACACGGACGATGTCATCCACGTGCCTGCACTAGCCACACACACGATGGACAAGGAGATCCGTTTCTCCTGGTTGGCGCCACTCTCCTGGCCAACCGCCATCCGCATGATCTCCGAAGGGCTGGTCAATCTAGAAGGCCTGGTGAGCAGCACGGTGCCGTTGGCCGAGACCGGCAGGGCCATTCGTATGTTGCGTGAGCGCGCTAACGACCCCGTTAAGGTGCAGGTAACGCCCTAAGATGCGTGCGGCGCACCAGTATTCTGGTGCGCCGCATATCCAATCATCATTCATCGAATATCGAGAGGTGTCCTATGGCAATCCAGTTTGGCCTCAATACATTCACATTTGTCTCACCTTTCACCACCAAGGATTTGGTGTTGCTGGATAAAGTCAAGCAGATGGGTTTCGACCTGATCGAAATCCCCATTGAGGGGATGTCCGACCTCGACTATGATGAAGCTGCCCGCGCGCTCAAGCGCACTGGCCTTGCGGTGAGCACATGCGCTGCAATGGGCCCCGACCGCGACCCCACACACGAGGACCCGGCCAAGCAACAAGGTGGCATTGAGTACCTGAAGCATATGGTGGATGCCACGGCGAAGATGGGCGGCACCATCTGCGGCGGGCCGATCTATGCTTCGGTGGGACGCACCTGGCAAGCCACTCCCGAGCAGCGCAGAAAAGACCTGGAGCGTTGCGCGCGCAACCTCAAGATTGTGGCAGATTACGCGCGCAGCAAAGGGGTGGTCTTCGCCATCGAGCCGCTCAATCGCTTCGAAACCAGCTTCATCAACCTAGCTGAACAGGCCGTGGAGTTGGTGGAGATGATTGACAGCCCGGCGATGCGCATCATGCTGGATACCTTCCATATGAATATTGAGGAGAAGCATCTGGGCAAGGCGATCGAGAAGGCCGCTCCCTACCTCGTGCACGTCCATGCCAACGAGAATGATCGTGGTACGCCGGGGAGCGGGCATGTGCCTTGGGCGGACATTGCTGCCGCGTTAAAGAAGATCAACTACAGCGGTGCGATGGTGATCGAGTCTTTCAGCAGCGAAAACAAGACCATTGCGCGCGCTGCCGCGATCTGGCGGCCGCCTGCGCCCAGCCAGGACGAGCTGGCTTCCGAAGGGCTGAAATTCCTGAAACAGCTGATGGCATAGGAGGGAGCAGAGCGGGGCTCCATTCGTAAATCCTATAGCTCTACTTCTCAAGGAGGTGAAGGTATGGATAAAAAGGTCAACGTCGCCATTGTGGGACTGGGGTTCGGCGCCGAGTTCATCCCCATTTACCAAAATCATCCCCATGCCAGCATGTATGCCATCTGCCAGCGTACCAAGAGCAGACTGGATCAGATCGGCGATGCGTTTGGCGTGGCAGTACGTTACACCGACTTCAACGAATTGCTCAAAGATCCCAATGTGGATGCTGTGCACATCAACACCCCCATTGCGGACCACGCACCTATGAGCTTGGCAGCGTTAAGAGCGGGCAAGCATGTCGCCTGTACGGTGCCCATGGCGACCACGCTCGAGGAGTGTCGCCAGATTGTCGAAGCGCAGAAAGCCTCGGGCAAGAAATATATGATGATGGAAACGACCATCTACTCGCGCGAGTTCTTCTACGTCAAAGATCTCTACACGTCGGGTAAGATGGGGCGCATTCAGTTCCTGCGCGCTACCCATCAGCAAGAGATGCTCGGCTGGCCCGGCTACTGGGAAGGCTTTCCCCCGATGCTCTATGCCACTCACGTGGTCAGCCCGTGCCTGGCGTTGGCAGGGAAAGATGCCGAGTCGGTGGTATGTTTTGGCTCCGGGTGCATTCAGGAGCATCTCATCCCCAAGTACAACTCGCCGTTTGCCATCGAGACAGCCCATGTCAAGCTGCGCGACTCCGACCTGGTGGCCGAAGTGATGCGTTCTCTGTTCAACACGGCACGCCAGTACCGCGAGAGCTTCGATGTCTACGGCAGCAAGATGTCATTCGAATGGCCGCTCATCGAGCACACCCCGCCCGTGGTACATATCGGCGAGATACCACATCAGGTGGATGTATTAGACTATGCCCACTTACTGCCCGAGCCGATCCAGCGTTTCACCACCAAGGGGGTGTATGGAGGTGAGCAACAGCACCTTTCTTTCATCCAAGGCTCTGGCCATGGAGGCTCCCATCCGCATCTAGCTCATGAGTTTATCATGAGCATCGTGGAGGACCGCGAGCCCTTCCCCAACGCGCGTAAGGCGGCGAACTGGACATGCACGGGCATCTTGGCCCACGAATCGGCCATGCGCGGCGGTGAGCGGATATACTTGCCGGAGTTCACCTTCTCCGACTGATCTGCTGGCGTAGGTGCACCGGATCCGTCTCACCCAATTGGTTTGCGTAGCATCTGGAACAAAGAACAAGGCGTGCTCTGTCTTATGAGCACGCCTTGTTCAGTTCCCGAAGGGGGCCTAAAAGTCACAAATAGTATGTCATGCGCTGTAAATGTACAGATGGATCGATATTCTGCACCTGCACACCAGGAGGCACCGAGATATTAATGGGAGCATAGTTGAGAATCGCGCGCACCTGACAACGCACCAATACATCCACCGTGGCCTGTGCTGCCGATGACGGAACCGCCACAATGGCGATGCGGATGCCATGCTCACAAATCAGCCGAGGCATATCGGCCACATCGTGAATAACCTTGCCAGCGACCACCTGGCCGATCTTGGCAGGATCGTTGTCGAAGATCAGTGTAATTTCGAACCCCTTGGTGACAAAGCCATTGTAGTTCGCCAGCGCATGGCCCAGAGCGCCACATCCCACCAATGCCACGGGCCACACCCCGTCCACATGCAAGATATGTTTCAACTGGGTGCGCAGATAGTTGACATCATAGCCTGCCCCTTGCTTCCCGAACTCGCCAAAGTGAGAAAGGTCCTTGCGGATTTGAGCCGGACTGATGCCGAGGCGACGCCCCAATTCATGGGAGGAGACCACCTCATAGCCCTCTTCCACCAGATAATTCAGGGTGCGCAAATAAAGCGGTAAACGACCCACCACAATATCGGGCACTTTGTCCATCGGCATACGCTTCTCCCTCCCCCGCCTTTTAGATCCCACGCGGGAACCTATCGAGTGTTCCTCTTGTGAAAGCAATCACATATTCTATGTTCATTATAATCAAGTTTATGACAGTATACAAGCCCTTAAAACCCTCAAAAGGTGCCGGTAAATTCCTCATGTCCAGCCTTCTCACATAAATCAGGTTGCTTATAGATAAAGCGTAGCCCATTGCGTCAGAAATTCTCGTCGTCCCTCTCTTGAAAAATCGCATGTTTTATGGTAAAATAAACATAACACTATGATGGGCCTTTCATAAGGCAGTGGAGGAAGGACCATGTCGCGGCGACAGCAGTTGTTCCTTTTTGTGCTGGGGTTGACCACCATCAGCGTGTGCGTCACCGGCTTTGTGTTGGTCATCGACACAGTACGACGCCTGACGGCGGTGTCGCCCATAGTTGTAGCGCAAACACGATCTGAGGAGCTGTTGGACATTCCAAGTGAGCCGGTATGGCTCTCACCTACCCCTACAGCCACCCATACTCCGTCTCCCACACCCACATACACCCTGGTACCTACATGGACGCCCGAGCCCACTGCCACATACACACCTGCGCCAACACCGACGGACACGCCTCCGCCCCCCACTCCTACACCACGACCACGACCACAGAAGCCCCCTGCTACCCCGACTCCCACGGATACCCCCATACCCCAGTACAAATTCACCGGCAACGTGGTCGCTTTTGATACCGGTACCCTCCAAATGACGCGCATCACCGGCATGGTCTGGAAGATCATCGACATCAACACCCATCAGTTTGACGGTCAACCTGATTACCAAATGAAACTGGTAGACCCGAATGGAGAAGTGCACATGAGCGATGTCTCCGGGTTGGGCGGTGCCGATAGCACGTGCCCGAAATGCGGGGATAACCGGCGCATGAATTGCAAAATCGAATTCACACCCTACGTTCCCGGCGAATACCGCGTCACACTGATCCAGGCATGGGATGGGGGGCAAGCGTCCAATGAGGTGACATTCACGATGGCTGCCTCTCCACCCCAGTATGTGCACATCGATTTCATCCCCAACCAACAGTGAATCTCTATCCCTGGGAAAGCGCCCGACAAGACTGGAAAGTCCTTTAGCGCTTCGTCCCCGAATCCCTTTCCTTGCCGTCCTGCTTCCCCCGCTCATTGTTTGCGATTTTAGGGAGAAATGGTTAAAATCGCCGCACAACGTAACCCACCCTATCAGACAGCGAGGAGTTCAGAGACGATGCATTCCATCACTGTGGGGATGATTGTTGCCAATCGTGGTGGATTCCCGGCCCACTTATGCGCTGATGCTCGTGCCACAATGCTTCGGGTGTTGAACCGAGAACACATCAGTGTCGTCACACTGGATCCCCAAGGGACCCGTTTTGGCGCCGTGGAAACGCTCGACGACGCCATTAAATGCGGAGACTTGTTCAAACGCCATGCCACCGAGATCGACGGCATCATCGTGACGTTGCCCAACTTTGGGGATGAGAAAGCGATAGCAAACGCGATCCGTTTTTCGGGTCTAAAGGTGCCCATCTTGGTGCACGCTTTTCCAGATGACATGTCCAAATTGAGCTTTACCGAGCGGCGTGATAGCTTTTGCGGCAAGATCTCGACATGCAACAATTTGGGGCAATACAATCTCCCCTTCACACTCACCCATATGCATACAGTCCATCCCGATTCAGAGAGCTTTCGGGAGGATCTGCGCCATTTTGTCGCTGTCTGTCGTATTGTGAAGGGCATGCGCCAGGTGCGCATCGGGGTATTGGGCGCTCGTCCTGCCGCGTTCAACACAGTGCGCTTCAGCGAGAAGATCCTTGAACACATGGGTGTGTCGGTGGAAACGTTGGACTTGTCCGAAGCCTTCGGGCAAGCCAATCGGCTCTCAGACGACGACCTGGCGGTTGTGGCCAAGCGCCAGGCGATCGTCGGATATGCTGAAACAGGCCACGTGCCCCCAATTGTGCTCAATCGTATGGCGCGCTTCGGCGTGGTGCTGGACCGCTGGATCGCCGAGAACAAATTAAATGCCACAGCAGTGCAATGTTGGACCGCCTTGGAAGAGTACTTTGGCGTCTTCCCATGCCCACTGATGAGCATGTTGAGCAATCAAATGTTGCCCAGTGCATGCGAAACCGACGCCAACGGTGCGCTGAGTATGTACGTGTTACAGCTAGCGTCCGGGCAGCCAGCAATGCTGTTGGATTGGAACAACAACTACGCCGAAGAGCCAGACAAAGCGGTTGTTTTCCACTGCTCGAACCTGCCTGCCTGTGTGATGGAACAGCGACCCTGGATGAGCTGTCATCCCGGTCTAGCCGAGCGCCTAGGCGAGGAAAATGCCTATGGCCAGCTATTCGGTAAGATCAAAGCAGCGCCATTCACTTTCCTGCGGATCAGTACGGATGATCTCCATGGCGCCATTGCGGCTTATGTAGGCGAGGGTGAATTCACCCCGCAAACACTAGACACCTATGGCACTTATGGAGTGGTGAATATCCCTGAGCTGCAGAACTTGCTCCACTTCATCTGCAAGAATCGCTTCGAGCATCATTTCGCCGCCACGCAGGCATTGGTGGCCGATGCGGTGTACGAAGCGTTGACCACATATCTCGGTTGGGACGTGTACTACCATACCGCATGAGCTCCCACTTGTGGGCACACATCAGAAGAGCACCTCATCTTTCTGCTGCTCAAGACGAGCCCGATAACGGGGGATTCTCTGGAGAGCAAGGGACTGCGACCATGAAAAAAGAGACACGGAGAAGAGGATCCCTCCGTGCCCCTCTATCTTTGAGCCAGAAGCACCGAATTGTGAGGTTGCCTCGCTGCAGAATGACAGCTCGGTTATAGACCCCGCTTGGCCTGGGCAGCTGCTTCTGTCTCTTCCTCCTCACTGGGCATCTTAGGCGTCAGATGGCTCCATACAATGAAGGCCAGCAGGGCGAACATCAACACGTTGAATCCGACGCCGTAGATGTCAACGGAGATGGGTTGGAACATTGAGATGATGCCAACCACGAGAAAGAAGATGATCGCAAGCTCCACCTTGCTGTGGATGCTGCGGGGTATTTTGCCGTTGACGTTCGCTGCCACAAACGCCAGGAAGAAAGCTCCGCCCAACAAGATGGTGGCGAAATTGGTGATGAACCGCACAATATCCCCAATCGTCGGGTTCACCACCGTCGGAACGACCCGATTGAGGATCTGGAAGAACACCACGAATGCAATGGAAATGATCAAAGGCCGCACAACGATTCGCTTGCTCGAATTTTGCTCCATAACTCGTACTTATACCTCTCTCTAAGGTGTCGGTGTCAGGGCGACCTGGGAGTGGTCGCCCCGACA
>JASFBB010000341.1:0-1869 GCA_036172345.1 Anaerolineae bacterium | reverse complement strand
GTCCTGCAGTGCGCGCAGCCCCTCCCACTTGCCGGCCGCAGCCAGTGCCGCCTGCTGCGGCCACGTGGTTGGATCGGCGATGCGCAAGTTGGCGGCGAGCATAATATCGCGCAAGTGCTCTACGTCGGTCGCTGCCAACTGGGCGGATGTGGTGATGCCGTGTGCCCGCAGCATGGCGGCAATCTTCGGGCCAATACCCTCGATCACCTGGAGGTCGTCCAAGGTTAGAGGCGCTGCCTCCATAGCTGGTGCCATTGTCCTTGCACGCAGTTCAGCTTCCCTGGGCGCTTCCCTCTCCTTTGTTTGCCGCCCAGCCTCTATAGTAGGCGCCGCTGTCTCCGCCCACTGCGTGGCCTCAGCTGCAGGCGGTGGCACTTCTGCCCAGCGCTCAGCCTCTGTCATCGGCGGTGCTTCGGGCGCTACTTGTGTAGCCCCCTGCGTAGCTGCTGATAACGGCTGATAGGGCGTACCCAGCTCACTTGGACGGCGGCCCAGCCACCACCACAACAGCAAGATGATAATCGCCACCACCACGATTATGACGATAGTAACCCAGGGCATAACACCCTCCTGTTCTCTTTCTACGGCAGCGGGTGTGGACATTGCCTTAACGTGCTGACGGGTATCCAGCTTTCCCAAAGTCCGAATCATTGCGTTGTAGATTCGAACCGGGTATAATTGTGGAGTATATTGATCAGTGATACTCTGGAAGCCGAGAGTATCTTGAGAGTCGTTCTAGGGGGTTGAAGTCACGATGTTGGTATGGGAAGACACAGTAGAACAGATTGAAGAAGTTGTGCGCCAGCTGCTGCACTCCTACCGGGAAACCGATCGGATCCAACACATCGGCGGCCCACACCTACCCTCGTCGCAGCGCACTATCGAGATATGGCGTGTGCTGCGCTCCGTTTTATTTCCAGGTTATTTTGAAGCGGATCCTGTGATGGATATGAGCGCAGTGGAGGATATAACCCGTGAACGGGTTGCCTGGGTGCGGCGCAACCTGATTGAGGAGATTTACAAGAGCTTGTGTCACGAGTGTCAACGTTACGGACAGTGCGAAGAGATAAAGAATTGTCGCGACAAAGCGCGTTTCATCACCGACAGCTTTCTGAAGGAGCTGCCGCACATTCGTGCGCGTTTGCAATTGGATGTAATCGCGGCTCTGGAGGGTGACCCGGCAGCTCAGAGCGAGTCAGAGGTGATCTTGGCCTATCCTGGCTTGGCAGCGGTGGCTGTCAATCGTATCGCTCACTTCTTCTATCAAAACGGGGTTCCCTTGCTGCCGCGAATTATGAGCGAGTACATCCATCATCAAACAGGTATCGACATTCACCCTGGTGCCACCATTGGCGATTCCTTCTTTATCGATCACGGTACGGGGGTTGTGATCGGCGAGACGACCTGGATTGGGAACAACGTCAAAATTTATCAGGGCGTGACGCTGGGCGCACTCAGCGTGCGTAAATCATTGGCACGCAAAAAGCGACATCCCACCATCCAGGACAACGTGACCATCTATGCTGGCGCAACAATTCTGGGCGGCGAAACGGTTATCGGGCATGACTCGATCATCGGTGGCAATGTGTGGTTGGTGACCTCGGTGCCACCGTATTCACGTGTTTACAACTCGGCAGTCTCTACTCGACCGATTGTGGAATCGAGCAATGGAGGAGGGGAGAATTACCAGATCTGAAGTTCATTGCTTGAACACGAGGAAGAACCACTTTTTATCATTAGCATCAATGGGGATCTCGATGATATCAGAAACAGGCTGGCCTTGTGGGTCTAGCAAGCGAATCTGATAGCTGCCGGTCTCGTAAATGGGCGCTTCAAATGCCACGTTGCCTTCCTGGACATCGGGGGGCA
>JASFBB010000340.1:0-26597 GCA_036172345.1 Anaerolineae bacterium | reverse complement strand
GCGTTGAGCCAACGTCATCGGCCAGCTCCACCACTTCCTGCTTACACTCAGGGTGTACTAGTATGCGCACATCCGGAAATTGTCGACGCATCGCCAACACATCCTGAGGGCGAAAACGCTGGTGCACGTTACATACCCCAGGCCAGAGCACCACCCTGGCCTTGCGAATGGCTTCAGGCGTGGGCGGAGGATTTTTAGTCCACAGCAGCACCTCCTCGGACGCAATACCCATACGCCGTGCCGTATTGCGTCCTAAGTGCTGATCGGGGAAGAAGAAGATACGCTCGCGTTGTTCCAATGCAGCACGCATTACGCGCGCTGCGTTGCTGGATGTGCACACCAGACCGCCGTGCCGTCCGCAGAACGCTTTCAGCGCAGCTGAGGAGTTGACATAAGTAATCGGCGTGAACACACGCTCGGCGTCTCCAAATACCTCCTCTAATCGTTCCCAGGCGGTCTGTACAGCCTCGAGGGTGGCGGTATTAGCAAGGTAGCATCCAGCGCTGGGATCGGGCATTAATACATGCTGGCCTGGATGTGCCAGGATAGCGGCCGTCTCGGCCATAAAATGGACACCACAAAAGACGATGACATCTGCCTCGCTGCGTGCTGCCTGACGTGCCAGCTCGAGCGAGTCGCCCATGAAGTCCGCGTGGGCCACGATTTCATCGCGTTGGTAATGATGGGCTAAGATAAGTAGCTTCTTTCCCAGATGGTCTTTGATCTCCGCGACACGCGCAGTGCGCTCGTGACTCAATGGAAGATGTTTCGCGTTGGCCAATTCCATACTGATGTCCAGCGCAGCTGCTGAGTGGGTGAGTGCGCCGACAGAAATATAGTCGACCCCTGTTTCTGCAATCTCGATGGCACGCCCTAGCGTGATCCCTCCCGAAGCTTCCAGCGGTACCCGAGCTGCTGCGATTGAGACAGCTTGATGCATTTCCGCCAGGCTCATGTTATCCAGCAGGATGCGATCCAGAGGCGGGGCAACCGCCAGAGCTTCCCGGAGCTCCTCCAGGTTACGCACTTCCACCTCAATGGGCAGATGAGGATGAGCTGCACGTGCTCGCTCAATGGCTGGCCGGATACCCCCTGCTGCTTCTACGTGATTGTCTTTGATCAGCACCATGTCATAGAGTCCCATACGATGGTTGACACCGCCACCCATACGTACGGCGTACTTGTCCAAGATGCGCCAGCCAGGGATCGTTTTGCGCGTGTCTAGAATGGCAGTCGCGGTGCATGCCACAGCGTCCACAAAACAGCGGGTAAGGGTGGCGACGCCTGACATACGCTGCAGAAAGTTAAGCGCGGTACGTTCCGCTGCCAGCACTGCGCGTGCCGGTCCGCTTACCTCGGCGATCAGAGTGCCGGGTGTTACTTCCTCGCCGTCTTCCACATAGGCGATGAAATAGATTGTAGGCGCCACACGTCGGAAGACCCTCTCTGCAATTGGCAGCCCCGCAATAACTCCAGGTGCTTTGGCAATGATGTACCCACGCACCTCGCTTTCGGCGTCGATGACTGCCTCGCTGGTGACATCTCCTGTGCCAATATCCTCAGCAAGGGCCAGCTCAATCAGGGGTGCTGCCGCGCGTAACAGCGCTTCTCTATCTGGTGAGTTTGTAGATCCCATAAAATTACCCCATGCTGCCGTCGTAATGACACGTTCACCGCCCGTACGCCCATACCCCTAAAAGGGGAAGGTGAAATCTCAAGGGAACAGCTCAACACACTCTCCACGGATGACAATTACTAAGTATACCCGTTTCGAGGTGAGAACTCCAAACTAAGGTCGAATCGTCGTATGGCCAGAATATTGTATAATGGGCTTATGGGAGCTGCTCACGGGCGAATTAGGAATCTCGAGGCGATGAGCAATTCCACTCAGCTGTGTTACTTTTATAATGGAGCATTGGACTGAAGCAGGCTGAGCGAACTGTGGACCGCTATGATTTTGAACGACTGGTTATCGAAGCGGTAGAGGCACTCCCTGAGGCAATTCGCACGCAACTGGAGAACGTTGAAATTGTGGTGGAGGAATGGCCTGACCCAGCTGTGTTGCGTCATATGGGTCTGCGCAATCCCTTCAGCGTGTTGGGGTTCTACCATGGCATTCCACGTACTCAGCGCACATCTCATTACGGCATGGTACTACCGGACAAGATTTCCATCTATCGGCAGCCTATCTTGAGGCGTTGCCGTAATTGGAGGGAAGTGCGTGAACTGGTCTTTTCTGTGGTACGTCACGAGGTTGCGCATCATTTCGGCATCACAGACGAACGCCTAAGGGAACTCGGCGCATACTGACGCTCCTGAATCACAGTTCATTACGATAGCATTTCACGATAGTGCGACATATGAGGGATAGCACTGTAAGAGAGACTACCGGCATCCTCTTGAATCGCTTCACGATCATCCTACCTTTGCTTCTTCTGATTCTGGTGACGAGCTGCACTCTGGACATTTGTAGCGGCACGCGTCCTATTCTCAAAATAGGGCTGATAGCACCTTTTGAGGGGGTGGGACGACCCCTCGGTTATGAAGCTTTACAAGGGGTCAAACTGGCGATATCTCAGTGGAACGCGCGAGGCGAGCCAGGAGGTTATATGGTGGAGCTGGTGGCGCTGGATGACTCCAATAATGCTCAAGAAGCGCGCTTACAAGCTGAAGAGCTTGCCGTGGACCCCGCTGTTTTGGGCGTCATCGCTGGGTGGAGCGCCGAAACAGCTGGAGCGGTAGTGCCAATATTGACTCAAAGAGGGCTTGCGACGGTATTACCATGGAGTGTCTCTCCTACGTTGGCCAATTCTGAGCGTGGAATCATCATGATAGCAGCCCACCAGGGTCAGATTGCCCAATCTTTAGTAGAACATCTGCCAAACGTTGTTTCGTCTTGCAACGTTGGGATAGTGGGCGATGAGCAAGCTATCGCTTCTTACACGGAACATCTTCCCCCATGTGCCCGAAGGATAGCCCCCCCTGCAGCTCTGCACCACGATGCACTCCAAGCGTGGGCTGCTTCGCTGTTTCGAGAACATCCCTCATCACTTGAAGCACTGATCTTAGTCCTCGATCCTATCTCAGGGGGTGAGCTCGTCAGAGCGGTAAGAAAGACCGGCTGGTCTGGATCGCTGTTCGGCGCTGCCGATTTGGGCGGTACACAGCTGGTGGATGTAGCAGGTGAATGGGCAGAGGGTGCGATCATTGCCAGTCCCGCTCCATCTGGAGCGGATTTGCCATCTGACTCTGGCGAGCATCAAACATTTTTAACCCTTCTGCCCCCACGTGCTGTGTTAGCTTATGATGCAACACACGTACTGCTCACCGCAATTGAGAGGAATATCGCGCAAGAAGGTCGCCCGTCACGTAAAGGGATCATTGCTACCCTGCCAAGGGTGCAGGCAGAGGGCCTGACAGGCACAATTGCCTTTGATGCGAACGGTCGACGATTGCATCCTTTGGTATGGTTGTACCGGATAGAGGATGACCGTTACCCCGGTGTCCTCATCAAGCAGGTTGAGATGTGAAGAACTACTCAAAGGCCAGCTTCTTGTGGCGCATCGCGACACTTTCCACTAGCCCCAAAGCGATTAGGAATGTCCATAAAGAGCTGCCACCGTAGCTCACAAACGGCAGTGGAAGGCCGGTCACCGGTAAGAGCCCCAGGTTTACCCCGAGGTTGATAGAGGTTTGAATGAAAACTATGGACGCTACGCCAACACAGATGAGACGGCCAAAAGGATCGCTGGTAATGGTTGCTACACGTAAGATACGCCATATCAGCAGAGCGAACAGGCCAAGCAACACGAGTACGCCCAGCAGGCCTAGCTCCTCGCCGATCACTGAAAAGATATAGTCGGTATGTCGCACACGCAGAAAGCGCAGCTGGCTCTGGGTGCCGCTGGCGAATCCCTTGCCCAATAAACCACCCGAGCCGATGCTGATCAAAGCCTGCTGCACATTGTAAAATGTATCCGGGTTGCTTGCCGGGTTCAGAAAGAGGAGTATACGATCCCGCATATACTCCTTCAAGGTCAGCCAGAAAAGTGGGCTAATAATTATTCCTCCCAATCCCAGAATGACCAAATGAAGCAGCCGAGCCCCAGCCATCAGCACCATCATGAGCCATATTAAGCCGATTGTGACAGCAGTGCTCAAGTTGGGCTGGAGGTATATCAGTCCCATAGGCACTAGGATGTAGCCTAATGAGATCAACACGTTGCGCATGTGATCCATTTGTCCATCGCGGTCTGCCAACAGTTTGGCCAGTCCGATGATCACCACCACTTTGGCCAGCTCGGAGGGTTGAATGGCATTGGCGCCAATCCAACGTTGCACACCTTGGGTGACTTCTCCCAAAGCTAACAGCACCAGCAAGGATCCCATCACTACGATGTACAAAGGACGATGCAGGCTTTCATAGAGCCGATAGTCAAGAGCTGCCACGAGCATCATAAGGACCAGACCAGAAGCGGCGTTGATCACGTGTCGTTGCCAGAGTTGACGCAAGTCCTCGGTGCCTTGTGTCGCGCTGCCAATCATAGCGGTGCCGTAGACAAGCAACAGCGCCACAGTCGCCAAGAGAACAAGGTCAAAATTACGCCAGGTGCGCTGGGAAAACAAACTCATCCTATCGCTTGGGCCGTGCGCTCAAGATTGGAATGTCCGCCGTCAGTCGACATTGTCGACCGTTTTGTGTCAGGGTGACCTGCATCCCCGCAGCGTCGATCTCAACGTATTTAGAGATAGTGCTGATCAGCTCGTCTTTGAGCATTTGCATCTTCTGCGGAGAGAGGTCAACCCGGTCATGCACCAAAACGAGCTGGAGACGACTCTTAGCGACTTCACGGCTGGTTGGTTGCTGGCTGCCGAATAGATAGTTAAGCACTCTCATAGCGGCACTCCTATTCTCATCTTCTATCCACCTGAGCGGGGATTGAAGCCAAGCCCTATTTGCGATGTACCCAGCTAGCGATCTTGCCTAGCCAAGAAGGAGATGGCTCTTCCAATTCCATTATTGGGACGTTCTCCCCCAGCAAGCGGGCGGCAATGTTACAAAATGCCTGGGCGGCCCGTGATTTGTTCTCCATTACCACCGGGATTCCGCGGTTTGTGGACACGATAATAGTCTCATCCTCAGGCACAATTCCTAGGAGCTCAATGGCTAGTACATCCAGGACATCTGCTGTGTCGAGCATATCGCCCCGTTGAACCATTTGGGGGCGCAGCCGATTCAAGATCAGCGAGGTGGGACCTTTTCCCTCTGCCTCAACGAGGCCCACCACGCGATCTGCATCGCGCACCGCAGAGACTTCCGGGGTGGTGATAATACATATACGGTCGGCAGGGGCGATCGCATTGCGAAAACCTTGTTCAATCCCTGCCGGTGAATCGATCAGGATGAAATCGAATTCTGGGCGCAGCTGATCACATACGTCTATCATATCTTGAGGGCGGATGGCACTTTTATCGCGACTTTGGGCAGCGGGGATCATATAAAGATTCTCTATTCGCTTGTCTTTGATCAATGCTTGGCGCAAACGACAAGCTCCTTCTACAACATTCACCAGGTCGTAGACGATACGGTTCTCCAGCCCCATGACAACGTCCAGGTTGCGTAACCCAATGTCAGCGTCAATCGCAACAACCCTTTTTCCTCTCATTGCCAGAGCGGCGCTTAAATTGGCAGTGGCTGTCGTCTTGCCAACGCCTCCCTTCCCAGAAGTTATTGTTATAACCGTCGCACCCATCGGAGCTTCACCTCCTTTTGCACAAAACCTCAGAACCAAGTGGACAATGTGTTAGCAGCTCGGCGCAGCAAGTCGGTTCGCCAGTCTGGATATAGATCCTCCATCGCCCTCCATGGTTCAGCGACTATTTGTCCATTGTGCACAAAAGCCACTTCGGGTACCACGGATTGCTCGTATGCCTCACTGTCCTCGCGACCAGGGGAACGGGCAACGTATCCAGCGATGCGTAATAACATTGGTGCTAACACAAGAGCACATACAACCGCTTGGTCATTTCCATTCGACCCGGCGTGGACATTGCCGCGCAGTCGCCCCCAAACTACCACGTCACCACCAGCTATAATTTCGGCGCCGGGGTTAACGTCGCCAATAATGATCACATGCCCAGTATGGCAAACACTTTGTCCAGAACGCAATATGCGTCGCAGTAAGATTGCTTGTTCACCATCAGCGATGACGCGTTCGTGTCCACCGATCTTCTCGCCTAATAGGTGCTCCGTGCGTGACAGAGTCAGTGAGGTTTCCAACCCCATTTCGGCGGCGACTCGTTGCGTTTCAACCGAATCGCTCAAAACTGCCCATAAGCTTATTTGGAATTTGCTTAGCAAATTACCCACTACTTCCAGCTGTGCGGCAGTCAGCTGACGGGGACCAACGTTCAGTGCCACACGCCCGCCTCTGAAGAAGGAAGGGGTGCGATCCAATTTCTCCGCTAATGCGATGAGCAAGGTGTTCCAGTCACCGGCACCCAGATGAATCACCAAACCATCACTGGTGCCTTTGATATTGACATATGCCCTACTTGTTGTTTCTATCGCCGAATGTGTCATACCCCTGCCCCCGGTCTATCTCATCTAATAAGCTCTTAGGGCTTGTTGGGGATCGCTGCTCCCTTTATTTCCATTGCCAATGTCTCTCACCATTCTCCCTGGAATTCCACCAAGTATCGATAACCCTCTTCGATCTCGAAATTGAGCGGCGTTGTCAGCGTGTAATCAGACAGTTCGAGACGCCATTGTCGAGAGACAGTTCTGTTCAGATTGGTGAAGTCGAATTGACCAGTGGGACCTGAGGTCGCTTGAGCGATCACCGGATCTTCTTGTCCGACATCTTCTGAATCGGCAATTAAATTGACAGTGACATCAGGCACCGGCATGCCTCGCCTATCCAGTACAAAGCCGGTCACCGCCGCGCCCGATTGCCCCCAGCGATCGCTGCCCAGGAGATGCCCCGTAAACAATGCGCCGGCTGGTGGCGTGCTAACAGGAAGCGGGGTGGGGGTTGCTTCCAGCTGATCTTGCTCGTTTGGCTGACCAAAGTACGCGCGCAGAATCTCAGCCACGATAGGTGCCGCCACGAGTGAACCTTCTCCACCACCATAAACAAACACTATCACAGCAATCTCAGGGTTATCTGCCGGCGCGTAAGCAACAAACCATGCATGGGAAGTTTTCACACGGCCATCCTTATCCAGGCATTTAGGGTAGTTATCACAGAATTCGGCCGTGCCAGTCTTGCCAGCTACCGGGACACCTGGGACATCCAGATCCTCAGCTGTACCGCCTGGCGCCGTTACAGCTTGCAATCCTTGCCGTACCAGAGCCAAGTTCTCTGGGCTGACATGGTCAAGAAGGTTACGAACAACTTGCGGTTGATGTTTCTCAATTACACGACCGTCCGCATCCAGTATTTCTTGCACCAGGTAAGGTTTATAAAGCAGCCCTCCATTAGCGATGGCGGCGTAGGCGTTGAGGATCTGCAAAGGTGTTGCCAATACAAACCCCTGTCCAATCCCCATGTTATACGTATCACCGGTCACCCAGGTCTCGGCATAGTTGAGGCGTTTCCACTTGGGCGTCGGCACCAACCCTGCCGCCTCTCCGGGGAGATCTATCCCAGTGGGTTGTCCCATTCCAAGCAGTTCCGCGTAATATACCAGGCGATCTATACCCAGGCCCTGGAATCCGCTCGGCTCGTAGCCTCCCGAAATGTAGTAGAAGTACACATCGCATGAAACAGCCAGGGCACGTATGAAATCGACCCGACCGTGCCCTTGTCGATACCAACAGTAGAACGGTTGGGCTAGTTCGGGGTTATCGGGGAAGAATTTATTGGGCAACCACAAGACACCTTCGTCAATGATGATCGTGTTAGGAGTGACCACGCCCTCCTCAAGTGCGCCAAGTGCTGGGATGATCTTGTAGGTGGACCCAGGTGGGTATAAGCCAGCAATGGCATGATTGACAAGTGGTCGTCTTTCGTCCTGGCTCAGAGCCATGTAATCTCGGACAGAGATACCGCCTATGAACAAATTGTTGTCAAACCCGGGCAGTGATGCCATTGCCAGTATTTGCCCGTTGCGCGGATCCATAGCAATCGCCACGCCAGCACGCTTTTCCGTGTCGCGTATCCCCTTTTCCAACGCTCTTACAACGACCCTTTGGAGCTCCGTATCGAGCGTAAGTTTAAGGTTATGCCCAGGTTGAGGCAATATAGGCTCGCCCACGGTACGCAGTTTACGCCCACTCACGTCTACCTCGATCATCTCACGACCCTTGAAGCTGCGCAGTACATCCTCATATCGCAGCTCAAGTCCAGTGAGTCCCACGATGTCGTTCGCAGAGTATCCCTTGGCCTTGTATTCCTCAACCAAATCGGGGGGAATGGCTCCGGTGTAGCCGATCACATGGGCTGTCAGGGAGCCTGTAAGATAATCCCTCAGAGGTCGCACTGCGATTTGAACGCCTGGTAGATCGACATTCTCTTCCGCAATCTTGGCTGCTAGTGTTGCATCTAGCTCCTCCTTGAGGACAATGGGCTGATAAGGTGCAAAGAGGCTGGCTTCTTCTACCATATCGAGAATTCCGCTGGGAGGTGAGACGCCTGCCCCGCCTATTCCATCGCCTGCCGGACGGTCCCACGGGGCACCGCTGCGCCCACTGGGGAAAGGCCCGGACACACGTACGGTCATTGCGTCACCTGGACCGCGCTGGGTTGTGATCGGCATCTCCAGCCATTTTGCCAAACGCGCTAATATCCGTGTACGCTCCGTCCGGTCTTCCGGTAGATAGGCCGGGATCACTACCAGGCTGTACGTAGGACGATTGCGCACCAGCAAATTGCCGTTTCGATCGTACATCACGCCGCGGGGTGCTTCTAAGATCACTTCGCGAAACCGGTTTCGGTCGGCTAGCATACGATATTCGTCACCACGCACGACCTGCAAATACCCTGTTTGGAACGCGAGGATCAAAAACACCAGAATGACCAGTGCTCTAAAGAGGAACAAGCGCAACTTAACTTCATACTGGGTCATTTGAAATTATTATACACGACATTGGTCGAAAAATCAATCAACTTTCTCCCACTAATTGTAGTATGTGGATGTAAAAAATAGCGCTATATGCTGGATTACATTTCCTCATCGCTATTCAGCGACTTTTGGCCAGCACTCGTAGGAATCCCATAAGCTCCAAGAGCTGTGTAGTGGGCGGAATCTTCGCTGTACTATGCTTTAGGATGTCGTGATAGCCGTTAATGTCGAACCCCGCCCTAAAGTTTCTAAATAGTCGCGGTGGTAAGTCTCGAAACGTTGCATCAGATCGCTTGTCACACGTCCTACATGACCGTTCCCCACTCGTATGCCGTCAATCTCCACAACTGGGATAATGTGCATGCTTGTGCTTGTGATGAAGAACTCTTCGTATCGCTCCACTTCTGCGAGCCATAGGTTGCGCTCTCGCACTGTATAACCAGCCTCAGTTGCCAATTGTATGACAATGTCACGGGTAATGCCTGGAAGAACCCAAGCGCTTGGCGGAGTCAGCACTTCCCCTTTATATACAGCAAAGATATTGCTGCGCGAACCTTCCGTAAGCTTGCCATTTGAGCGTAAAATGGCTTCGTGTGCGCCGAATCGGGCCGCTTGACGACGAGCTAGCAGATTGACCAGAGTATTCAGCGACTTACAGGCCGGCATATGGCGACACCCCTCATATGTTACCAATCGAGCACCGTTTTGATAGTATTGTGCCGGATAGCGTGGTAAGAGCTGGGGTAACATTGCCACCAGCTTGTCCTCTTTTCCCTCTGAGAGGTCTAACGCGACTACGCGCAGGAGACAACTCCCTGAGATATGCTCTAGCAGCTCGCTTGCCCACTTTGTAACCTCATCCACCGTCCATGGCAGATTTAGATCGATCATTTCAGCCGAGTCGAATAGGCGTTTCAGATGTTCATCCAGGTAAAAAGGTGTTCCGTTGATGACCTCGATGGTCTCATACACCCCAAGCCCATGCAACACGGCTGGACTGTACAAAGAGATATGTGCTTGCTCTGCTGAGACAATCTTTCCATTCAAGCTCACTTTGTAGTACGACATAGACACCCCACGACCGCACGGCCAATAGGAATATGGAAGACCTTTGACGCAAACCTTTCAGGTTTCACAATTGTATGCGTGTGTTGGACTGTGGCAAACAAACGAATGTAGCAAGATCGCGCCCTCGTATTTGGTTCTCACTCTTCGCAGGGCCCGATCGACGGTGGAGCTCCTTGCGATGTGCCTCAGGATACGCGAAGTATCACCTCCATTTAGCTGCCCATCTCGGATTGTGGTATGATGGGCAGCGCATAGGATGGAGAATCTCTTGAGAATCTACCGCGTTCACCTTGTCGTCTTTTTGCTTTATCTGCTGCTGGCCTTAGCGCTTACCTGGCCATTAGTAATGCACCTCATTACCCACATTCCGGGCAGTCCTGTATGGGCTTTCGATGAATTCACTTTTCTCTGGAATATGTGGTGGTTCAAATTCAGTCTCCTCGACTTGCAGCAATCACCCCTGCATAGTGAGTACATTTTCTACCCCCTAGGAATTGACTTGGTATTATACACTTTCAACATCTTTAATGCCGCCTTGGGGTTGCCCCTACAGTTGATTGTTCCGCTGCCATTGGTTTCCAATCTGGTCATTCTAGCGGCGTATGTATTGAGCGGCTACGGAGGATATCTACTGCTCCGTTACCTGCTGGCATCGCAACATGTCAAGCAGATGGACGGTTGGCCGTTGCATGGTGCTGCCTTCATTGCTGGCGCTGCGTATGCTTTTGCAGCTAGTCGTATGATCTATGCGGCGATTGGTCACTATGATATGGTCACCGCACAGTGGTTCCCTTTCTACGCGCTCTTCTTTCTGAAGACATTGCGTGAACCAGGTTATAAGAATCCCGCGCTGGCTGGATTGTGTGCTGCCTTCGCGTTATTGGCTGAGATGATCTTCGGTGTTCTCCTATTCCTCTTATCGCTCATCCTCACCATAGGCGAGCTGGCCGCTTCTAGACGTGCAGCAGGGATGTCCTCAGCGCCCCCGAGACCAGGCAGCCAAGGACCTTCATCTCCGCATAGCCAAATACCTGTCCATCTAGGATACATTATCGCCCTGTATGCTGTTCTGAGGCGCCTGCTAATATTAGTACTGATTGCAAGCATAGTGTGGTCACCGGTGATGGTACCTGTGCTCAATGCCTTTATGCAGGGCGACTTTGCCTTGCGTGGCTGGGGTGATGCTTTAAAGCTCTCTGCAGACTTGGCAGGCTGGTTCACACCCACAGCGTTGCATCCGCTGTTCGGTGCATCCGACTGGCCTGTTTACTTGCGCACTGTGGTTGAGGGACGTGCTCCTACCCAAGATGTGAACACTGTCTTCTTGGGATATGGTGTGTTGGTGCTGGCTCTGCTTGGGTGTGTCTTTGCTTGGCGTCGAGTGCGCATATGGGCATGGGGTGCGCTGCTCTTCGCTCTGCTGACGTTGGGGCCCTTGTTGCAAATCAACGGTCGATATCTCTTCTCGTTCGACAATTTGCTGCGCGAACAGGGCCTGGAACACGGGGTCACCATCCCATTACCATTCACCTTGTTGCATTATGTCCCAATTGTGCGCGCCAATCGGGTGCCCAATCGATTCAGCGTGGTACTTGTTTTGGCGCTGGCAGTATTAGTTGGCTACGGTGCGATGATGCTGTTACGCCGTCTAGACCGTTTGCCAAAATCAGGCGTCGCAATCACCACGATGTTCCTGCTAGTTTTGGTGCTGTTCGATCAAGTGTCTGTACCATTGCCATTAAGCGATGCACGTGTGCCCGAGGTCTACCAAGAGATTGCAGCGCAAGAAGGCGATTTCGCCATATTGGAATTGCCTTTAGGCTGGCGCAACAGCTTCGGCACATTAGGTGCAGAGGAGACACGTTTGCAATACTACCAAGCTCACCATCACAAGCGTTTGTTGGCCGGCAATATCTCTCGCGCACCCACCTTTAAGTTTGAGTATTTCAGGCGTATCCCTCTCTTCTACGCCATCACCGAATCTGAGATGTATCGCACTCCAGACGAGGACACTCTAGCGCAGGCACGGGCACAGGCAAGTGAATTGTTGGCTCTTTACGACATACGTTATTTGATTGTGCACGATCCTATTCCACTGCGTTATCCTTACGCAGACACTTTTCGGAGGACGCACGAACTGGCGTTGACTTTGTTGCCGCACGAACCTACGCCCTTAGTATGCACCTATGGGGTGTGTGCCTATCGTTTGATCGAGCCTCCGTTGCCCAATCCGTTGCGTGTGGACTTCGGAGAATGGCGCTCTTTCCCTTATCGGGGCGAGGGGTGGGGTGATGAGGAGGAGGTGTTTGGAACGACGGCTAATTGGGTGGTCGGAACACAGGCGCGTCTCTTTTTCCCGGTGCGTGGAACGGGCGGACGGCGACTCGCGCTGCGCTTGGCGCCTTTCACCTACCCTGGTGCCGCGCGGCAAACTCTCGCTTTGGTGCTCAACGAGCAACCACTGGGGAGGACCATTGAGCTGGATGAGGGTTGGCAGATCGTAAGCGTCCGGGTGTCTGGTTCAATGTTGCGTCAAGGTCTGAATACACTCACCTTGAACTTCGCTCACGCTGCTCCTCCCTCCGCTGTGCTGGATACCCCCGATAACCGTCCGCTCGCCGCAGCAGTAGATTGGTTGGAAGTCGGGAGCGCACCGTGAGCTATCGGGTTTCCTAGAAGCCTTTACGGCTTCCGCGGCCTAACTTAGCTTCGCTCGTGAACTATCAGATACTGTTTCGGCTAAGCGTGTACGAGGTAAGAAGCGCGCACAAGCTGCTGCGCCAAGCGCCACCAGCGCGACGGATTGAAGCGAGATAGAGAGCCCTAACCAATCTGCCAGCCAACCATTAATGACATTGCCCGCGGCACCGCTGGCGAACATAAAACCCATCGTGAAGCCTGAGGCGAGCCCTTTACCACCCGGCAACAAGGATTGCGCTAATACCATGATGATGCTGAAGGAAAGCCCAGAGGTCAGACCACCTAGCAGGATCAAGGGAAACGGATATCCATATCGCACTAGAGGCAGTATGAACATCACTGGTGCCATCATGAGCAAGCTCAGTGACACAACCAGACGGCGCCCATAGCGATCAGCCAATGGACCGCCGGCCACGTTGCCTATCGCTGTGCCCAGCATCCACAGTGAGGCAACGATGCCATAGCTGGCTGGGTCCCAGCCTAGGTCCTGGTAAAACTTGGGCAGAAAGGTGGTGGTGCCGAAATTGGCCCATGAGCGCAAAGCAATTAACCCGATCAGGGGAACTAGCATTCCCGGTTTCGAGGCCGCACAAGTTAGTGCGGTAACGTTCCCGACGGAAGAACGAGATAGCTGCCCTTGCTCTGCCATAGGAACGCTGGTAGCAGTTAAGAGGACAATTGGCAGACCAGTGAGGATCAAAAACGGGAATGTATCAGGTCCAAAGCTTTTTAGGATGAACCCAGTGACCAGCGGTCCACTCATCAAGCCCAGATTGCCGAAGAAAAAGAAGATGGAAGCGCTGGTCGTGCGCAATTTTTCCTCGACTTGTGTGGCATTCATAGCGCCCTGAGGATGGAATGCTGCTGAGCCCAACGCTGCCATACTCAACGCGCCAAGCAGAAGCCAATAATTGCCCCACTGGCCGAGTATCACTACTCCCGAGATGAACATCATTGTCCATAACAAGCTGAGCGTACCAATCCAGCGACTTCCCAAGCGGTCGGTGAGCCAACCGAAAGCGGGTTGCAACAGGGAAGAAACAAAGTTATACAAGCTGGCTGCTGTGGCCAGTTGCGTATTGCTCAATCCCATAGGGATGCTGAAAAACGCGAGCAACACAGGCACCGTACTGCTGAAAAAGTCCAGAAACATGTGACCTAGTGAGAGGATGATGAGAGAACGATTGCGGAGCAGATGCATGGATTCTCTTCCAGGTATGGGGATCAGCGCCACCTCATTATAGGCTGGGACACCTGTTGTAGCAAACGATGCCCAGAGAGGTTGAGGATTATCAGGTTCCTATCTAAGCGGCTCGTTTCTTAGCGAAGATATCGGGAGCTGGGAAGCTTTTCAATGCCTTTGGTTACCCCGGATGGCAATGCCACCCCGGTCGGTGGTACACGGTTGGATTTTGACGGATGGATAGCAACGTTCATAATGAAGCGGGTGTATTTTGCGACTTCCACAGCCTCCGAGGAGAAACCAACTTTGGAGTATCACGATCGCATCTATGGTTGGGCTGAAATCGACGAGCCTGTGTTGCTGGGTGTGTTGCATACACAGGCGCTGCAAAGGCTCCATGGTGTATTGCAACATGGCATCAGTGGGCTGATAGGGGTAACACGTGCTACGACCCGCTTCGAGCACAGCGTAGGGGTAATGTTGTTAGTACGCCGCTTGGGCGCTTCTCTCTTGGAACAGCTGGCTGCCCTGCTGCACGACGTCAGCCATACCGCTTTCAGCCATGTGATCGACTATGTATACGATGGACACGATAGCCAATGTTATCATGAGGCGGTGAAAGAGGAGTATATAGCGCACAGCGATCTGCCAGAGGTGTTGCTACGCCATGGGTATGAGTGGCGACAACTAATCGACGAGCGCTGTTTTCCCCTGTTGGAACAACCTGCCCCAGCACTTTGCGCTGATCGGCTGGATTACTTCTTCCGCGACAGCTTCGACTTAGGCCTGGCAAGTTGGGAGGATATTCAGCGAGCGCTGAAGGGGTTGGTGGTACACCAAGGGCAAATCGTCGTCGCAGATGTAGTTACGGCACGCTGGGTCGCGGACACCTATATGGCTGCCGATCACGCGAGCTGGGCGAGTTTCCATGAGGTGGGGCTGTATGAGCTATGTGCGCAAGCAATTCGATGTGGCCTGGAAATAGGCGCTATCGGTCAGGACGATTTATGGAGTACTGATGCACAGGTGTGGCAGAAGCTGTGCGCTTGCCCCGACAAGCGATTGCAGGATTTGTTGGCGCTCATATCTCCCCAAACGCGCTTCGTATGGGATGAGCAACATCCTACGTTTTGTGTGAGCACCAAGTTGCGCTCCATAGATCCATATGTGCTATGGGATGGCCAATTGCGATTGCTCTCTGAGATTGATCCGGACTATGGCGCGCGTCGCACTGCCTATTTGCGCGGCAAACAGGGCAGGTGGCCTATGCGTGTCGTACCGCCGTGCAAGAGTGGCGAGTAAGGTTGTAGACTAGAGTTTTTTCTCTCATTTGGGCAACATTCCATGAGCAATTATGACAGGTTTTTTTTTCTTTCTCTCGCCCCAGGTATAAAATGAGAGGCTGGGGAAAACCTAGGGTACTGCTATACAAAATGGAGCTGGTTATGCGTGCAGCAAATCTGGCCGAGCAGATTGATCGACTGACAGCGCCGGGCGAGCTATATGAAAGGTTGGAAGGAGACAAGGTGCGCTGCCTTGCTTGTGCGCATCGTTGCTTAATCCGCGATGGTCAACGTGGCATTTGCCAAGTGCGTTTCAATCGTGCGGGTACGCTGTATGTACCCTACGGCTATGTAGTCGGTCTTAACCCAGATCCCATTGAGAAGAAACCTCTCTACCATGTGTTACCCGGCGCGACAGCCTTAACGTTTGGCATGCTAGGTTGTGACTTTCACTGTCCTTTCTGTCAAAACTGGCTGACCACGCAAGCACTGCGCGATGAAGCGGCTGGAGTGCCACCACGTCCCATCACCGCCGAGCATATAATCGCTCTGGCACGTCAGAGTGGATCGCGGGCGGTGATCAGCTCCTACAATGAGCCGCTGATTACGGCAGAGTGGGCGGTGGCCATTTTTAAGCTGGCCAAACAGGCGGGCTTGCTCACCGGTTTTGTCTCCAATGGCCATGCCACCCCCGAGGTACTTGACTATCTGCGCCCGGTGACAGATTGCTACAAAGTGGATTTAAAGAGCATGCGTCAAGAAAACTATCGCCGTATGGGGGGGCAGCTGCGCCACGTACTGGCAACGATCGAGGGATTATATCAGCGCGGCTTTTGGGTGGAAGTGGTCACATTAGTAATCCCTGGTTTTAACGATTCGGATGCTGAGCTGCGTGAGACCGCTACCTTCATCGCCAGTGTCTCGCCCGACATCCCGTGGCATGTTACTGCTTTCCACCGCGATTACAAAATGCAGGACGCGGAGAACACTTCACCGCGTACTTTGTTACGCGCTGCGGAGATTGGCACACAAGCTGGGCTGCATTTTGTGTATGTGGGTAACATTGCTGGGCATCTACCTCAGTGGGAGACTACCTGGTGCCCTCAATGTCGTACTGCGTTGGTGGTGCGCTATGGTTATTGGATCGAGTCCTATAAAATCACCCTGGATGGACGTTGTCCAAAGTGCCAAACAGCTATTCCAGGGCGTTGGTGGACACAGGAACGGCGCTGACAATGGGATAGTCACTTGGTATTGCCGTTTGTCTCGGCATAACCATGCACACCGATGAGAGGAACAAAGGCCACTGGTGTAAGGTACTCACTGCGCAGATGAGCTCCGTGACGGGTGATGCGCATCAAATCCTGGTACCCGGTCGGACCAATCGGGATCACAAGATGCGCTCCATCTGCCAGCTGTTCGATGAGTGGTGGGGGCGGCTCAGGTGCTGCTGCAGTCACAATGATGGCGTCAAAGGGCGCTTCTTCAGGCCAACCTTGGCTGCCGTCGCCTACACGGTATTCTATATTGTCATAACCCAACTCTTCCAGTACTCGTCGTGCCCGCTCGGAAAGCTCCGGTAAGCGTTCGATCGTGTATACGCGCTGTGCTAGACGGCTGAGAACCGCCGCCTGATAACCAGAACCTGTGCCTATTTCAAGCACACGATCGTGCGGTTGGAGCTCCAATTGCTCAGTCATATAGGCGACTATGTAAGGTTGGGAGATAGTTTGTCCAAGCCCAATGGGTAACGGGTGATCCTGGTAGGCCATACTCCACATACTAGGGGGCACGAAACGGTGGCGGGGAACTTCACCCATCACTTGCAACACGCGTTCATCCTTGATGCCACGCCGCACCAGCTGCTGCTCAACCATGCGCTTGCGCGCCTCTGCGAAGCCAAAGCTATCCGCCACTGCTGGCAGTCTCCAGGGGTTATGTAATCTCATGTAACCATACAATCCCAAACCCAGCAAGCTATGTTGCAAGACAAAACACATCCTCCAAGTATAATTGAGTGTTTGGGATAATTTGGGATAGTTTGGGATATCTCTTTGGGATAAGACAATCCTAGCTCAAACCCTATTTCCATCCCGAACAAACTGCGAACGCGCCTGAGAGAGGCTTTAGGAGTGCGCTCGGCCACTCACTAAGATAGCCTTATTTCAAGATGTAATAAGTGCCACGTTTATCACCGATCTTGAGTAGCAGGTCCTTTTCTACTAGGTCGGCAAGGTCTAAGCGCAGTGTTTCCGGCGATACCGATGGACATAAATCGCGGTACTCACGGTTTGTAATGCGCCCAAACTCGCGGACATAAGCTAATGCACGCATCTGACGTTCGTTCATATTGCGCTCCCATGCATGTGCAGGGGGATGCTCACGCGTGTTGCGTAACGTAACCGTAAACGAGTAAGGGGTCGCCTTGAATTCGGGTGCAGGGTGACCATGTTGTAACATCTCCTCAATCATGCGGTCGATGCCCAGCCCCAGCTCCTCGATGTAACCCCATTGGAAGAGGCCGGCCACAATGCGCGGATTCCGTGAGAAGTGCTCCTCGACAATGTTGTCCACAGTAATGTAGCCGGGTAATCCACCAGGACTGATAACCTCCAAGCGATCCTCGAACATGCGGATCTCCACACGCCGTCCGGTGAGGCGATAATCACGGTGGGCGATGGCGTTCACCAGTGCCTCACGCACTGCAAATGGGGGATACTCAGGTAACTCCTCACGTTTCAGGCCGACCACTACGGCACCCACGCGCATTTCTTGCCAGGTGATGTTCCAAGCGGCTTCTACGAGCCGCGCCAAGGGACCTTCCAGCTCTGCGCGTCGGCCATATCCGGCCAAACCGTTCTTGCCACGTGGCTCACTCCCCTCAAAGCGCACAAACACGATGCCACTTTGGGGCAGAAATTCTTGAGGGCGTTTGCCGAAAAGCAACAATCCTGAAATAGTGGGAATGCCCGCTTCGCTCATGGCGCCGATACTAATCAGGTGCTCGTCGATAGAGCCTTTAATGGGGTGACGACCACGCTCGCGACGCTTGTCAAGATACTCTTCGATGATAGCGTCATCCAGATCAGCGCGTGTGGCCCCTTGAACCAGCTCTGCCTCGAAATCGCCAGTTGATTTAGTAGCTGCCAGTTGGCGAATGGCGTCTCCGCCCAAGGGCATATTCAGAGCCCCGTGGCGCACCAAGACGCGTCCATCAGCCAAGCTGTGTAATTCGGAACTGCGCGGCACAGTGATGTGCACGATGGTGCCCTGTGCCAGCTCATCTTGCCCCCACTGGGTGACTACGGGGGGACGGCACAAGCCCAATGCACGTGCCAGTATCGCCTCGACCTCTTCTGGTAACAACGAGGTATGCACAGCTCCGTGTGCATCCACGCCTAACAATACTATGCCACCATCAGTGTTGGCGAAGGCAACCAGCGTCTCGGCCAAGGATTCCGCATCCGGCACGGGTAGAAAAGCTGTGGTCTGGTTAGCACCGCGCGCTAATAGATTGCTCAGAGTCGTGCGCATCGCCTACGAGACCTTGTTCCAGCCTACGCACTGTTTTGCGCAACACGTCGATGCTGTGGCGTTCACCACTTTTCGAGTCGTCATAATACCAGTGTTCCCACCCATTACAGGGAGCTCCTTTAAGCTGCGAAGCGACCTGATGGATGGAGCCGGTTAACTCACCACACCGCAGTAGACCATCTGCTAATACGACGGCGCTTATCTGTCCCTCTGGACCGAGGTACAAGTGTTGTCCAGGGTGAATCAAACCACATTCTACCAGCATTCCAAAGGGCACACGTCTTGGGCGCTGCGTATTGGGAAGCGCCAAGCTCTCAGGCGGAGCAGACTGTACCTTCTCGATACGGCTCCGCGCTATTTCCACGTAGCTCCTGTCACGCTCGATGCCAATCCAGTGGCGTCCTAACCGCTTGGCGACGGCACCCGTGGTACCACTCCCGAAGAAGGGGTCAAGCACCACGTCACCCGGGTTGGAGCACGCCAAGATGATGCGATATAAAAGTGCCTCGGGTTTTTGAGTGGCGTGGGCCTTCCGTCCGTTAATTCGTACTCGCTCATCCCCTGTACAAAGGGGTATCTCCCAATCGCTGCGCATCTGCCGCTCATCGTTTAGATGTTTCATTGCGTGGTAGTTAAAAGTGTAACGTGCGCCGCGTTTCTTTTGTGCCCAAATGAGCGTCTCGTGTGCATTGGTGAAGCGCACGCCGCGAAAATTGGGCATTGGGTTGGTCTTCACCCAAATGATGTCGTTGAGAATCCAGAAGTCAAGGTCTTGCATGAGGCGACCGATGCGGAAAATGTTGTGATAAGTGCCAATGACCCAGATAGTGCCGGTGCTCTTGAGCACGCGTCGGCAGGCACGCAACCAGGCTTCAGTGAATGCATCGTAGGCGGTGAAATCGGCAAATCGGTCCCATTCATCGTCCACCGCATCCACACGAGTCAGATTCGGCCGCCACAGCTCCCCTCGCAGCTGTAGATTATAAGGCGGATCGACAAAGATCAGGTCAATGCTGTTGGGTGGCAGCTGCTCGAGCACCTCGACGCAATCGCCCAGCACGATTTGATCTAACGGTAACTGGCTCATCAAATTTCCCTGCCGGACTTTACATATCTCCAATTTCTTTGTTTATAGTGACCCTGTTGACATCCCACAAGCTCAGCTGATAAGGCGGTCGACGCCCATCAAGCAAAATAAATGGTGCCGCACGACCTATCGATATGCCCAGTGCACGCAAGTCGGCCAGATCGTGCAATTTGCCGCGGCGACGTGCTGCCAAAATGACATCTGCAGACCGGGGACCAATACCCGGCACACGTAATAGCTGCTGGCGACCGCAACGGTTGATTTCCACTGGCTGATGTACCAAATGGCGGTGTGCCCATGCCAGCTTCGGATCCACATCTATAGGCAGTTCACCATCGGCATTGAAAGGGAGCTCCTCCACCGTGAATCCATAGAAACGCAACAACCAGTCGGCCTGATACAAACGATGCTCACGTCGCAATGGCGTAGGAGGCACATTTTCTAGAGGTGTTCCCGGCACCGGGTTGAAAGCGGAGTAGTAAGCGCGTGACAATCCCACCTCTCGATATAGACGGCTGGCCGTACCCAATAGTTCGCGGTCGCTCTCGCCCGCAGGTCCTACTACAAACTGGGTCACCAAGCTCGGCAAGTGCTGACCAGGTTGTGCCATCTGCACCAGCCGATGTACCCGTTGCAATGCGGCCAACAGTTCCATCTCGAAGTTTTTTTGTGGAGCGATGGTGGCCAGGCGTATAGGATCGGGCCCCTCCAGGTTGACCGAGACACGATTGGCCAGGCGCACCGCCTGCTCGATTTGAGCGTTCTCCGCGCCGGGCATAATTTTCAGGTGAATGTAGCCGCGGTACATATACTTGTGACGCAAAAGTTCCACTGTATTCAACATGAGATCCATCGTGCGCGTGCCTCCGCCGACCAACCCGCTGCTGAGGAAGAGACCACGTACGATACCTGCGCGTTGCATTGCGTCAAAGGTGCGAGCTAGTTCTTCCGGTGTCAGCTTGAGACGTGGCACGCCATCGTGCCCAGCGCGGAACGCACAGTAGTGACAGTTGCGTTCACAGACGCTGCTTTGCATCGTGCGCAACACAGCGATCGGGCCATTCGGTCGCTGCACATACACAACGCTGGCTCCCAAGAAATCAGCATTGGCGCGTCTTATTGACCTTGCACACTGATCGCCGTCGCACTCCAGTGCGGCCAGCCGACTGAGCAGCTCGATCTTTTCTCGCGCATCAGGTACATGTACAATCTGCATACTTCCATCATAGCACATTCGTTCTAATTGTCAAGGCCTTCACCGCATAGTTTTCCGGCTAATTTGACTTTGCATGGAAAACGGGTAAAATGAGAAGCATCTATTGTGGCCCATTCGTCTAGAGGCCTAGGACGCGGCCCTCTCAAGGCTGAAACAGGGGTTCGAATCCCCTATGGGCCATATGTGTGATAAGATGAACGGTGCTGCCGATGTTCCCGCTGGGCAGCACCTTTTTCGTTCTGCACTACTCTGCTCGACGCGGAGGGGGTACTTCGTGGCAGCGACGACAACGCGCTTGATAAACCTCGCTGGCGCCAACCAGAATTTGGGGATCATCGTAGTTGGCCGGCACTCCGTTGATGAGGCGTTGCGTGCGGCTAGCTGGTGCCCCACATACAGCACAAATGGCTTGTAGTTTGTCCACCATTTCCGCCTGGGCCATCAACACGGGCATAGGACCGAAGGGCTCACCGCGGAAATCCATATCGAGGCCAGCCACTATGATACGTTTACCTCGTTGCGCTAACTGTTCACATACGTCCACAATAGCCCAATCGAAAAACTGCGCTTCATCAATGGCTACCACATCCGTGTTGTCCCGCACCAGGTCTAGAATCTCGGCGGCAGAGTTGACTGCCACAGCATCCCATTGCAAGCCATCGTGTGAGCTGACCCTCTTGGTTGAAAAGCGATTGTCGAGCAGAGGTTTGAAAACTTGCACCTGTTGACGCGCAATGACAGCACGCTTTACCCGTCGGATCAATTCTTCCGTCTTTCCGCTGAACATACTGCCGCAGATGACCTCAATCCAGCCACCTTCATAGCGATGATACATAGGTCTCTTCCTCCAAACACAAAGGGCAGATATCCCCATCTGCCCTTTGAGATACTCGCCTATTCCATTATCTGCCCGACATACCGCTTATTCGGTGACAAGACCAAGCATCTGGAGGCGTTCCTTGATCTCACGGATGGCACGGGCACCCAACCCCTCAATAGATTGTAGTGCCGCCTCGCCCTCCCCCATCTTTTCCAGCAGATCACCGATGCGGACTATCCCGGCGTCCACCAGTAACTTATGCACGCGATCGCCTAGATCCAATGCCTCAATTTGTTGTCTGAGCAACGCTTCACGCCGCTTGCGCAGAGCGAGCTCGACACGTGCCTTCTCCTCCGCTTCATGCAAGTTGCGTTGTTTGATCCGCTTGTGATAACGATCTACCTGACCAGCGGTGTCGATGATACGTTGCTCGCCCGTGAAGAAAGGATGACAATTGGAGCAAACGTCGGTGCGGATCAGCTCCACAGTGGAACCTGTTGTCCATGTTGCACCACAGCTGCAAACCACTTTAGCGTCCGGATAGTACTTAGGGTGAACACCTTCCTTCATCAGAGTACAAAAACCTTTCTATGAATGCGCACAAAATGAATCGAGGAAGCTGGACTGCTCAGATATTTTCCCAAACCTTCTTCATCCCTCACTGCAGAGGGTAAACACTCACGCGTTTCCTATCACCACGTATGGTTTCGAAGCGGACAACACCATCAATAACGGCAAATAAGGTGTGGTCCTTACCCACACTTACATTGACACCAGGTTGGAACCTGGTGCCGCGTTGCCGCACCAGAATGTTGCCAGCACACACCTGTTGTCCGCCGAATATCTTGACGCCTAGCCGCTTTGAGGCGCTGTCGCGACCGTTGCGGCTGGAACCACCACCTTTCTTATGTGCCATTCACCATACCTCCTCTGCCTTCATTTATGGGATGGATATACCCCTTGCTTAATGCACGATCTTCTCAATGCGCAGCCGCGAGAAAAGCTGCCGGTGACCTCGACGGCGGCGATAGCGCTGCTTGGGGCGGTACTTCCACACTAACAACTTTTCCCCTTTTTCGAGCGCTTCCACACGGGCAACTACCTTCGCGCCCTCTACGAGGGGGTATCCCACCTTTACACCCGTGCCATTTGACAGGAGCAAAACCCTCTCAATCTCGACTTGCGCACCAACCGGATGTGGTGTCAAGTCAACCTGGATGACATCTCCCTCGCGGACGCGATATTGTTTGCCACCACTCTCGATAATCGCGTACATCAATGCCTCCGAAAATTGCTCATACGCTGAGAGCATGCTGGTTCGCTTCTTGCAAAGTTTAATTTTACTCACGAGAAGAAAAGTGTCAAATTGCACTGGCAGAAGATGTTGAAAAATCCTTCGGCCACTCAGATTTTCACGAAAATGGGGCAATAAGGATAGTAATTCGGGTGTTTTCCGACACCATCGCTAGTGCTTACGTTGAGAAAGTTTTGGAACCAGTCCTCTTGAGAGGAAAGATAAAAGCCCCGCCGCGTTCGCGCACTCTTGCTCCTTGCCATGCACCGGGTACCGTGGGCGAAGGGGGCACTTTTTCCTAATGACTCAATGGCCAAAGGACGGGAAGGAGCAGCAAAGTTGCACCAAACAACAATACAACCAATGGCAACCCCACTTTGAGGTAGTCGCGGACATGGTAACCCCCTGGCCCCATCACAAGGACATTCACCGGATGCCCAAATGGGGTCAGAAAGCTCATAGAGGCAGCCAATACGACACCCATTGTCATAGCACGTGGATCAGCACCCATCCATTGCGCAGTATGAATCGCTACGGGTGTCAGCACGGTGACCACTGCTGCTGAATTGATCACTTGCGCCATAAGCATAGCCGAGAACGCCAGCCCTGCCAACATCGCCAAAGGACTAGCCGCACCCAGAAGGCCCACCATTTGCTGTGCTGCAGCCGCCGCAATGCCTGTTTTGGTGATGGCAATGCCGAGCGGCAACAGCCCAGCTACCAAGAAGACAGTCTTCCATTCAATCGCTTGATACACGTTGTCCATACTAATGAGGCCGATGAGAACCATTGCTAATGCACCACCTAGCATGATTTCGCCCACCAGCGCGGGGAAGACTGCTGCCAGTGTCAGTGTAAGACCCAGCACACCTAGTGCCAGGCGGCGGCGCCCTGTCGGAGGCGATGGCTCGCGCCCGTTCGCTAATAGGATGACATCGGCCTCATCCCGCAACAATTGCAATCGATTGCGTGCCCCCTGTAAGAGCAAAGCGTCCCCAAACTGTAAGGGAAGATCGGCTAGATCGCTGCGGATATATTGGTTGCCACGCAGAATGGCCAATACGGTCATATCGTATTTCTCACGGAAGTTTGTTTCACGCAAAGTGCGCCCAATGAGCTCCGAACGTGGCGCCAACACGGCCTCGACAATTGCCACCGATGGAGATTGGAGATCATGTTCGTGCCATTCGTCAGCCGGGAATGGCTCCAACAATAATCTATCGCTGCTCTCTTGAAGACTCTCCGGCAGACCAGAGAAGACGAGCACATCGCCTCGTCGTAACGTCTCTTGTGGCGAGGGAGCCAGCAATGCTCGACCACCGCGTTCGATGCCGACCACGGTCAGGCCGTAGCGCTCACGCAGGGAGCTTTGCGCTAGTGATACGTTGATCAAGGGTGAATTGTCCGGGATCCGCGCCCGAAAGAGATGCTCATCCAAGCGGTACACATCTACTAGATCTACCTTTTCCTGTTCGCGAACGAAGGGCAGGCGCTCGACCAGGGATTGGGCGGGCAACAGGCGGCGACCTAGCAGGGCCATATAGAGCAATGCCAATGCAATAAGGGGCAACCCCAACGGCGCAAAGTCAAGCAGACCATAGCCGGCCATCCCGCGGTCACGGAGCAAGCTGCTCGCGATGATGTTGACCGTAGTGAGCAGGGTGGCCATGCCACCTACGATTGTGCCAAAAGCTAACGGCATCAACAGGCGCGAGGGACTCACTCGAGCACGCTGGCCAGCGCTTGCCACAGCCGGGAGGAGCACAGCCGCTGCAGCGATGTTGTTCATAAAGAGTGACAACAGCGCACCAGCCAACATCGTCAGCACCACCAGCCATGGCTCGCGCGAGCGGGATAACCGCAAGAGAAAGCTAGTCATATGCTCGGTGGCGCCAGTGCGTTGCAGTGCATCAGCCAGGATGAATATCGCCAAGATGGTGATAACGGCCGAACGGCTGAAGCCGGAAAAAGCCTCTTGCGGAGTTAGAACACCGCTGAGACCCAACGCAACCACACTGAGCAGGGCCACCAGATCGGCGCGCAACCAGCCGCTCACCGAAAGGCCAATCATCATCCCCAAAATGAGCAGGGTGATGAGCGCTGGATCTAGAATCGGCATACGAACAGCCACATTCTGTTCCAAACTAATCGTGGAGGCAAATCGACTTGATCACCACTGCAGGGGGCGCTCCGATACGGTGATTCCCGAAGAGAAGATCCCTCTTCATTCTCTCACCACACCGTCTAATCCTAATTCCGAAGCAATTTCCTGCATAGCGCTTAGCACTATGCCCACGTGTTCCCAGAGCTCCATGCCGATTGCCGCAGCTCCTGCCTCGATCTCCATACGATTGACACCAGCAGCAAACGCGCGATCTTTCCACTTGTTCTTGACAGATTTGGTGGTGACATCGCGAATGTCTTTGGACGGACGCACCAGAGCTACAGCGGTGATCAGGCCGGTGAGCTCGTCCACGGCATACAAAGTGTGTTCCATAAGACTTTCACGTTGCACCCCGGTGACCTCGCTGGCGTGGGAGAGGATGGCACGAACAACGGTCTCGTCGTATCCATGCGCTCGCAATATGGGAGCACCGGCATTGGGATGGCCATCGGCGCTTATCTCAGGGTGTTGCTCATAGTCAAAATCATGGAGCAATCCGACTAAGCCCCACAGTGCCTCATCTGCATTGAATCGTCGCGCATAAGCGCGCATGGCTGCCTCAACTGCCAACATGTGGCGGCGCAGATTAACACTGCGCGTGTATGCGCACACCAATTCCCAAGCCTTTTCGCGTTCGTTCATGACAACCTCCTTAAGTTATCCGGATTCGCCGGAATTCGTGCAAAAGCTCTTTATCGCCGCCTTTGCCCCATTGGGTATGGATTATGATTATAGAGACCGATTGGGCATTCAGCCACCTGGAGGCGCCAACACCAGGACCTGTCCTAAACTGACACCCGTCGATGGAGTGCCCGATAACCACGCGCCGGACGGATCACGCCAGTCGATAAAAACCGTGTACAGACCTGGCAACAGCGTTGCCGGTAACGTGAGGTTGAATCGGTCGCGAACCCATTGTCCGGCTCGCCATAAATCAGTAGGGTAATCGCCCTCCAATGGCTCCCTTATTGCCAGCACGATGGACTCGTTGTGTTCCGAGACAAACCACAGCCCCAGCTGGTACCTTTTTGCGGGCGTTTCGGATGCTTCCCAGAATAAAGACACGTGGGCTGCTTCCCCAGCGTGGAGGACGCGTTCTGAAACGGAATAACCGCGCAGTGTGAAAACTCTACCGAAGCCAATATGACATGCGTTAGGAACGCGAAATTTCTCTAAGGTGGG
>JASFBB010000339.1:0-3782 GCA_036172345.1 Anaerolineae bacterium | reverse complement strand
CACTTCAACGCCCATATAGTGGGTGATGTCGTGCTGCGCCTGCGGCAGGATGTCTTTGCCGCCACCATCGGACACGATATGTCCTTCTTCGACGAGTTCGCCTCGGGAAAGATCGTTAGCCGTGTCACCTCGGATACGCAGGATTTTTCCGATGTCATCGCACTGGTCACCCGTCTGTTGGGGCAAATCGTGATGGTGTTGATCTTGCTCGTCTGGCTTCTCTCCATCAACGTCTGGCTGACGTTGCTGCTGGTTGCTATGGCACCGCTTGCCGTGTTTATCGCATTGCGCTTCCGCCACATTGCACGACGCGTTACCCAGAATGCACGTCGCATCACCGCCAGCATCAACGCCCAGATCGAAGAATCGATCTCCGGCATCCATGTCGCCAAGACGTTTCGTCAGGAGAGCGCCTTATATGCCACCTTTGTGGACAACAACCAATTGGCATATCGCGTAGGGCTGCAGCGCGGGTTGGTGCTCGACTCCATCTTCCCAGTGATGGAGATGACCTCTGGCTTTGGGATTGCCTTGCTGGTCTATACCGGCGGCCTGGTGGTGCAGGTGGGTGGTATCAGTCCGGGTGAATGGTACCTGTTTATGCTGGCAGCCGGTTATTTCTGGTGGCCCATGCTCAGCATCGCTTCATTCTGGAGTCAGTTCCAGGACGGCCTCTCGGCAGCGGAGCGCGTGTTTGCGCTGATCGATGCAGCACCCAAGGTGCATCAGAACGCCGCCGAGCCGGTGGACCACTTGACAGGCAAAATTGAGTTCCGCAATGTGTGTTTCAAATACACCGATCAGGAGACGGTGCTGCACAATTTTAACCTGACTATCTGGCCCAAGGAGACGGTTGCGCTGGTAGGACACACTGGCGCGGGCAAGAGCAGCATTGCACGTCTGATCGCCCGTTTTTACGAGTTCCAAGAAGGGCAAATCCTGGTGGATGGACGTGACATCCGCCGCCTCGACCTGCAGCAATACCGGCGCCACATCGGTCTGGTACCACAGGAACCTTTCCTCTTCTCCGGCACGGTGCGCGAGAACATTCGCTACGCGCTGCCAGAGGCGAGCGACGAACAGGTATTGTGGGCAGCCCGTCAGATCGGCTACGGCGACTGGCTGGACGACCTGCCCAATGGGTTGGACACCGATGTTGGCGAGCGTGGCGCCAATCTGTCAATGGGACAACGCCAATTGGTGGCGCTGGCGCGCGTGCTGCTGAAGAATCCAGCCATCTTTATCCTGGACGAGGCGACTGCCAGCGTCGATCCCTTCACCGAGGCTCAGATCCAGGCTGGCCTGGAGAAGATCATGCGCGACCGCACTGCCATTGTAATCGCCCATCGTCTCTCCACCATCCGTCATGCTGACCGCATCATCGTGTTGGAACGTGGGCACATCATCGAGGAGGGCACGCACGAAGAGCTGTTGGCGCGCGGCGGGCACTATGCTGAATTGTACAACACCTACTTCCGCCACCAGTCGTTAGAATACATCGAGAGCATTGGGTTGATCGAATGAGCACCTGGGACGTTCCGTCCGGCTATCGACGCAAATGGTATGTGATGGCTGCGGTAGCGATGGGCACCTTCCTGGGGACGATCGACGGCAGCATCGTCAACGTGGCACTGCCCACATTAGTGGGCGCTTTCGACAGCGAGCTGGCCATTGTGCAGTGGATTGTGTTGGCTTATTTGCTGACAGTGGCCACGTTGATGCTCTCAGTCGGCCGGCTGGCGGATATGTTTGGCAAGGGGCAGATTTACGCTAGTGGGATGGTCATCTTCACACTGGGTTCGCTGGCGTGTGGGCTGTCCACCTCGATCTCCATGTTGATCGCATTTCGCGTGCTACAGGCGGTCGGCGCCGCTATGGTGGTTGCACTGGGGGCGGCAATCATCACTGAGGCCTTTCCCCCCACCGAGCGCGGCCGCGCGTTGGGCATCAGTGGAGCCACTGTGTCGGTGGGCATCGTGCTGGGACCCGCTTTGGGTGGGATATTATTGCATCACCTCTCCTGGCACTGGATTTTCTTTGTCAATCTACCGGTGGGCATCGCGGGCGTGTTATTGGTGGCGCGTTTTGTGCCGCAACGCAAGCCACCCGGCGGACAGCGTTTCGACTTCACTGGTGCAGTCACCATGTTTCTCAGTTTGCTGAGCTTGCTGCTGGCACTGACGTTCGCGCAGCGCAGCGGATTCGGCACCCCGCTCATTGTGGCACTATTGGCCGGTTTCTTGGTCTTCCTGTGTGCCTTCATCCTTATCGAGCGCAACCACGCACAACCGATTGTGGATTTCGGCATGTTCGGGAGCGCCCTGTTCAGCGTCAACTTGATCACCGGATTCATGACCTTCGTGGCGATTGCCGGGACGCTCATCCTGATGCCGTTTTATCTGCAGGGGATTTTGGGCCTCGACTCGTTACAAGTTGGCATGTTGCTTGCCGTGCACCCCATCGCGATGGGGCTGATTGCACCGCTGTCCGGCGCTCTTTCCGATCGGGTGGGAGTGCGGCCAATTGTGGTGGTGGGATTGCTGGCTCTGTTGGGAGGCTATGTTGCGCTCAGTTCGCTCGATCTGCACACCACACCGCTGGGCTGTGCGCTGCGCTTGCTACCGGTGGGATTGGGGACGGGCATTTTTCAATCGCCCAACAACAGCGCGATCATGGGGGCAGCGCCGCGTGCCCGGCTGGGTGTTGCCTCAAGCATCCTGGCGCTGACGCGCACGCTGGGGCAGACAGTGGGTGTCTCGGTGCTGAGTGCGGTATGGGCTGGGCGTGCGATGGCCCATGCAGGCGGGATGATCCCGGGCGGCGCCACTGCAGCGCCTCCGGAAATACAAATCATTGCGCTGCGCGACACGATCCACGTCGTGGTCATCTGGATAGCATTAGGAGTAGCGCTGAGTGTGTATGCGCTGTGGCACGAGCGCGCGCAGATAGCACGGCGACTAGCAGCTGGGCAGTGAGGGAGATCCTATTGCCCTACCCTATACGAGAGAAACGAAAGGCCAACGGAAGCCCCTCTGTGCATTTGACAGTGTTGCCACCCTATGGTACGATTTATTCTAAATTGCGGCATGGCCGGCGCAGCATGCCGCACATTTTTTCTGCATTTTTATCTGCACTGTGTTCGCCGTGCCATCCGGAGGAAATCTAAGCACATATGGGTGAGAAAATCCTGGTTTGCACCGCCTGGCCCTATGCTAATGGTGACCCCCATATTGGCCATCTGGCCGGCTCCTATATCCCGCCGGACATCTTCGCGCGCTATCATCGGCTGGTGGGCAACCAGGTGTTGATGGTCTCCGGCTCGGACACGCACGGCACCCCCATCACCGTGCGCGCCGATGCCGAAGGGGCCTCCCCACGGGAGGTCTTCGAGCGCTTTCACCTGCGGTTTCTAGAGACCTGGCAAAAGATCGGCATCAGCTACGATCTTTTCACTCACACCGACACAGAGAATCACCACCGTGTCTCACAAGACATCTTCATGGCATGTCTGCGCAACGGCTACCTGTACAAGGAAGTGCAGAACCAGCTCTACTCAGAAAGCGAGGGGCGTTTCCTGCCCGACCGCTATGTCGAGGGCACCTGTCCTTACTGCGGCTACACTGGTGCCCGCGGCGACCAGTGCGATAACTGTGGCAAGCTGCTCGACGCCACCGAGCTCATCAATCCGCGCAGCCGCATCGATGGCTCTACGCCGGTGGTACGCCAAAGCGAGCACTTCTTCTTCGACTTGCCCAAGCTGAAGGATCGCCTGTGGGCTTATC
>JASFBB010000338.1:0-5959 GCA_036172345.1 Anaerolineae bacterium | reverse complement strand
GGCCATGGATGGCCACCGCCACGGTGACAAACTGTGCTCCCAACTCGGAGGCAAAGTCGATCGTCGTGCGCGTCTCGGACACGGCCAGCTCACCTTTGGGCAGGAGGAAGCGTATCGCCACCCCGAGAAAACCTATCAACGCCTGAAGCGCTTCGGCTACGACGCCATTGAAGTCTGCCCCCCTAAGGGGCGCTATGGCATGGGGGTGTCTATGGAAGCCTATCTGCGCACCCATCAGCAGCTCAAAGTGGACTACCAGCTGGCCGTGTCATCGGTCAACGAGTGTTGGGGTGAGGAATGGGATCCCTATTCGCCCAACTACAAAACATTGACCGAGCCCAAAACTGCTGAGCTGGCCGTGTCCGAGACGCGCACGACGATCGACTTTGCCTCCGAGTTGGGAGCACAGTTTGTCACCGTGGCGGTGGCCATCCATGGCCCCATTGACGGCCGGAACGTCGCCGAGTGCACCGCCGTCGCGGTGGACGCACTGCGCCGCATGTCGGACTACGCCAGGCAGAAGAACATCCGCCTGGTCTTCGAGGCGACCAACCACCTGGAGATGGGCAAGTTCGTCAACACCGTGCTCAACCACAAGCGCATGATCGAGCTGACCGGCTGCGACAACATCGGCATCCAGATCGACTGGTTCCATGTCAACATCGAGGAGCTCGATCCCTATGAGGCGGTGATGGATGCTCATCCGCTGCTGTGGCATATGCACTTCCGCGACTCGAACTCGTTGACGCCCGGCTACGGCAAGATCGACTTCAAGACGGTCATCCGGGCCATCAAGAAGATCGGCTACAGCGGCTACTGCACCATCGAGAGCTCCCCGATGGTGCCGGATGCGGATACCGCGGCGCGCGATGGGATCGAATATCTCAAGCTGCTGGAGCGCATTGTGGATTACCAGCTGAGCCCGGAGTTCCCGAACGGGTATGCCCTGCCTGCGGTGGTCAAAGCATCTCCGTGACAATGACCGGTATGTCCGTGTACTGAGAGAACGTGGTCGTCGGCGCAGTGTTGGTCGGCGCGATCGTCCTGGACCGACTACGAGGACGGGCAGATTGATGCTGCTGCCATTTTGCATCTGGAAAGGGTTCTTGCTATGAGTGATTACCTACTCGGCCTTGACTACGGCACCGGCGGTGCCAAAGCGTGCATCATCAACCCTGAGGGTCAGGTGCTCGGCTTCGGCTTCACCGAATATCCCTTCATCCACGAGAAGCCAGGTTGGTCGGAACACGAGCCGATGGGTTACTGGCAAGCCGCCTGCCAGCTCATCCAAGAGGCGCTGGCGCAAGCACACATCCACCCGCGCGAGATCCGCGGCATCGCCGTGTCCTCCGCCTTGCCTTCCATGGTTATGGTGGACAAGGATCACAACCCCATCCACCGCGCGTATAACCTGATGGACCGGCGCGCGGTCAAAGAGGTGGAATGGCTCAAAGAGCACATCGGCGAAGAGCGCATTATGCGTCTGACCGCCAACCGCATCGAGGATCATCCTTCATTGGTCAACCTGCTGTGGGAGAAGAACAACCGCCCCGATTCGTTCAAGCGCATCTGGAAGGCGCTCACCATCGATGGGTTCATCACCCTCAAGATGACCGGTCGCGCCGTCTGCAACTACGGCGGCGCCGCGTTCTACGGCGTGGCATACGACATCCTGCATGAGCGCTTCGACGCACAGATGCTGAGCGACATCGGCATCGACCCCGCTATCCTGCCTGAGCTGGGCCGCTGCGAGGAGATCGCCGGACCGCTGACGCGGGAAGCCGCCGAGGCGACCGGCTTAGTGCCGGGGATACCGGTCACCTTTGGCCAGGTGGATTTCAACGCCAGCTGTATCGCCGCCGGGGTGATCGAAGAAGGCGATATCATGAGCAACCTGGGCACCGTGGGCAACTTCGGCATCGTCTTCAAGGACGCCAGCTTTATGTTCTCGCCCGAGGGCCTTTCGATGATCAACCTGGCCTTCACCGTCAATTCCGCCGATACCTATATGACCATCCCCTCGACGACCACTGGCGGCCAGTCGATCCGCTACCTGCGCGATCAGTTCTCGCAGTATGAGGTGGAGGTGGAGCGCGTGCTGGGCGTCTCTTCTTACGATCTGCTCAACATGCAGGCGGCCAAGGTGCCGCTGGGCTGCGATGGGCTGATCATTCTGCCCTTCTTGATGGGCGAGCGCACCCCTATCTGGGATCCCTATGCGCGTGGGGTCATCTTCGGCCTGTCGCTCAATCACACGAAGGGCCACATCGTGCGCGCGATGATGGAAGCCGTCGCCTATGCCCTGTACGACTCGTACCAGCTGATCAAGAAATCCGGCCTCAAGATCAACTACCCCATTGTGCTCAACGAAGGGGGCGCCGTGAGCAAGCTGTGGCGGCAGATCATCTGCGACGTGTTCAATGCCCCCATCGTGCTGATGAAGCGGCGCACCGGTGCGCCCTTCGGCGATGCGATCCTGGCCGGCGTCGCCAGCGGGGTGTTCCAGGACTACTCCGTGGCGAAGGAATGGGCCGAGTACATTGAGCCGATGGAGCCCAACGCCGAAAACCACGCGCGCTATATGGAATACTTCGCGCTCTACAAGCAGATCTATCACCACGTCAAGGAGGACTTCCGCTCCCTCGCACGCCTGAGGGATCGTCAATAGGGCATATGGGGCACGCACGCATCGACGTTCTGCAACGCGCCGCGCGCCAGGGCCGTTATGCCATGCCGCATATGCTGGGCGGCACCGTCGAAATGGTGGTCGCCCAGATCAAAGCGGCCGAAGACAGCGATTCCCCGCTGGCGCTGGGCTTCGCCCCCGAGGTCTTCCCTATGGTGCCGCTGGAATACATCTTGCCCATGAGCGTGAACGCCGCACAGCACGCCCGCGTGCCGATCGCCACCCAATTGGAACACGGGCGCGATTTCGATATGATCATGCGTGCCATCCGACTGGGGGTATCCTCGGTGATGTTCGACGGTTCCGACCTGCCTTTTGAGGAGAACATCGCTCAAACGCGTGAAATCGTGCGAGTGGCCCATGCTTTCGGCGTCGCCGTGGAGGGTGAATTGGGCTGTGTGGGCGGTTCCGCCGTGCGCACCACCGAGGGGAAGGAGAGCCTCTTCACCGAACCGGAACACGTGGTCGAATTCGTGGCACGCACCGGAGTGGACACCCTGGCGATCTCGTTCGGCAATGTGCACGGCCATTATCGCGGCCAACCATGCCTGGACCTTGAGCGCGTGCGCCGCATCAGCGCACTGGTGGACATCCCTCTGGTGATGCACGGCGGCTCCGGTCTCTCGGCCGAGGACTATCGGCGTGTCATCGAGAGTGGCATCTCCAACATCCACTTCTACACCGCCATTGCCAGCGGGGTGTGGCCTCACCTGCACCAAATGGCTGGTGCGGCGCAAGCGATGCCCCTGTACCATGAAATGGTGGGCTGGACGGTGGATCACTTCTACCGTGAGGCTGTCCACGTGATCGATATGCTGGGCAGTGCTGGCCGCGCCAGCACACTCTAGGAACGCACCATGCCCCACGTCTGCATCAGCGAGGTGCTCATCCCGGCTCGACAGGGGCGCTATGCTGTGCCCAGCCTGCTCGCCGGCAATCTGGAGATGGTGACCGGCTTCCTGGAGGCTGCGCAAGAGACGCGCGCCCCCCTCATCCTGGCCTTCAATCGTCACGTCACGCCCGACATCCCCATCGAGCTGGGATTGCCGATGGCCGTCCAGGCGGCGCAACAGGCCCGCGTGCCGGTTGCCACCTTCCTGGACCACGGGCACAGCCTTGAGGAGGTAGCTGAGACGATCCGTCTGGGCGCTTCCTCGGTGATGTTCGACGGCTCGGCGCTGCCCTATGAAGAGAACGTGCGACAGACGCGCGAGATCGTGCGCATGGCGCACGCGATGGGCGTGGCAGTGGAAGCGGAGCTGGGCAGCATCGCCGGGTCAGCGGTCGAAATCGGCGAGGCGCAACCGGCACCCGAAGCGAACTTCACCGATCCCGCCCTGGCTGCAGACTTTGTGAAGCGCACCGGCGTGGACGCGCTGGCCATCTCGTTCGGCAACGTGCGCGGACCTTATCGCGGCGAGCCACGTCTCGACCTGGAACGGGTGCGCGCGATCCATGCGCTGGTGGAGATTCCGCTGGCCATGCACGGCGGATCGGGCCTGGCCGACGCGATGTATCCGTCCATTATCGCCAGCGGGATCAGCAAACTGGGCTATTATACGGCGATGGGAATGGGCGCCGTTGCGACGCTGCGCCGTCAGCTGATCGAGGCGGAACCAGCCGCTCTCGCCTATCACCACGTCATCGGCGCTATGGTGCACTACTTCCGCGATGAGGCAAAACGCGTGTTCGCGCTGGCGGGCTGTGTTGCCAAAGCGCCCCCCTGATCAACGAATCCAAGACATGGGGAGGATTTTATGGTGCCAAGCATTTCTGAGGCGCAAGAGAAGGAAAGACGGGTGCATGGGCTGTTATCGCAGCAGGGCTATGACGCGCTGATCATCACGCGACGCGACAACTTCGCCTGGCTCACCTGCGGAGGACGTGCCGTGGTTGCGTACACCTCGCACCTCAGCCCGGTGTATCTCGTCCTGACCCCTACCCGAAAATATGCCGTGGGCTTTAATATGGACCTGCCGCGCACGATGGACGACGAGCTGGGTGGTCTGGGCTATGAGCCGGTCTCTTTGCCCACCTTCAGCAAGACCCCAGAACAGGTTGCCCTGGAGCTGGCTGGCGCTCGCGCCGCTGCGGATGACCCCGTGTTGGGCCTGCCGGTGATCAACTCCGCCGTTCGCAAGCTGCACGAGCCCTACACACCTCAAGAGATGGAGCGTTATGCCACCGCGTGCCGCGAGAGCGGCGAAATCCTGCGCCAGCTGGCGGACTGGGTCGAGCCGGGCATGACCGAGCGCCAGGTGTTCGCGCATATGTGGTATTTGTACCTCCAGCGCGGCTTTGAGGGCTGCTGCATGTTCGTCGGCTCCGATGAGCGCATCTGGCGTTACCGACACGCCGTGCCGAGCGACAAGCCAATTGACCAGGCAGTCCTGCTCGCGCCATGTGCCTCGAAATGGGGGTTACATGTGCCCAACAGCCGCCTGGTCTATTTCGCCGAGCCCCCGGAGGACATCCGCAAGCGCTTCCACGCGGTGGCGACGATGCAAGCAGCGATTGTGTCGCACATCCGGCCGGGTGTGAGGCTGCGCGCCCTGCTCGATCTGTGCCTCAACCTGTTCGAGACGTTGGGCTACCCGGAAGAACGCCACAATCACTATCACGGCGGTCCCACCGGTTATCAGCCCAGCTATCCGGAGCGCTGCCAGGATCCCGAGGGAATTGTGCAGCCCAACATGGCCTTCGCCTGGTACTGCACCATCGCCGGGGTCAAAAACGAAGAGGTCGCCCTGGTGGATGAGCATGGCGCGACGATCAAGACCATCGATCCGACATGGCCCACCCTTGCCATCACCTACGAGGGCAGCACGGTGGCGGTCGCGGACATCTTGGTGCGGGCGCGTCACTGACCTCGCTTGCTTTTACGGGTGGATTTCTTGAGGTGGCGATCGGATGGATACATCCCACCGCGCCGCGCGCGTGACCGAGCCGCGCGCGTTAGCAAGCGGCACAAACCGCTCCCTGACGGTCGCGGCTCGGATACGTTTGACCGAGCCGCGCGCGTGACCGAGCCGCGCGCGTGAGCAAGCGGCCAACATTACCGCTCCCTGACGGTCGCGGCTCGGATACGTTTGACCGAGCCGCGCGCGTGAGCAAGCGGCACAAACCGCTCCCTGACGGTCGCGGCTCGGATAAAACCAAACCGAGCCGCGCGCGTGACCGAGCCGCGCGCGTGAGCAAGCGGCCAACATTACCGCTCCCTGACGGTCGCGGCTCGGATACGTTTGACCGCGCCGCGCGCGTGAGCAAGCGGCA
>JASFBB010000337.1:0-2990 GCA_036172345.1 Anaerolineae bacterium | reverse complement strand
CTTCTACGTGCCCGAGGAAGCGCTCCAGGTCTTCCGCCAGGCGGTGCCACGTGGCCAGCAGCTCGAGGATGAATGGCATCAGATGTTCCAGCGTTATGCCAAGGAATATCCCAACTTGGCTGAGCTGTGGCGGCGCGTCTGGTCGCGCGATGTGACGCTGGATTGGGAGAAGGTGTTGCCTGTCTTCGCCCCGTCCGCCGGCGGCGAGGCGACGCGTGTGGCCTCGGGCGCCGTGCTGAATGCGCTGGCGCCGGTGCTGCCGACGCTCATCGGCGGCTCGGCCGACCTGACCCCGTCCAACAACACCGAGCTGAAGGGCATCCCCTGGATGGAGCCGGGCAACTACGCTGGACGCAACATCCACTTCGGCGTGCGCGAACATGCGATGGGCGCCATCCTCAACGGCATGGCATTGCACGGCGGCGTCATCCCCTACGGAGGCACGTTCCTGGTCTTCTCGGACTACATGCGGCCGGCCATCCGCCTGGCGGCGATGATGGAGCTGCCCGTCATCTACGTCTTCACCCATGACAGCATCGGCCTGGGCGAGGATGGGCCGACTCATCAGCCGGTCGAGCATCTGCCTGCGCTGCGTGCCATCCCCAACCTGGTGGTCATCCGGCCGGCGGATGCCAATGAGACCAGTGAGGCGTGGCGCGTGGCCTTGGAGCGGCGCGAAGGACCCACCGCCCTGTTGTTGACACGGCAGAAGATCCCCATCTTCGACCGCGCGACATCGGCGCCGGCGAGCGGCCTGCGCCGCGGCGCTTACGTGCTAGCCGACAGCGCGGGGCAACCCGACATCATCTTGATTGCCAGCGGCTCTGAGGTCGCATTGGCGCTGGGCGCGCGCGAAGCTCTAGCGCAGCGCGGGGTGCAGGCACGCGTCGTCAGCATGCCCAGCTGGGAGCTCTTCGAGGCACAACCCCCTGAATACCGCGCCCAGGTGTTGCTGCCGCAGGTGACCGCGCGCCTGGCCGTGGAGGCTGCTATCCCGCTGGGCTGGGAGCGCTACGTGGGGAATAACGGCGCCGTCATCGGAATGGAGCGCTTCGGCGCCTCAGCACCCTACCAGGTGTTGCTGGAGAAGTTCGGTTTCACCGTTGAGAACGTGACCCAACGGGCACTCCAGCTGCTCGGCAAGGCGTAGGCGGTAGGGCGCGACTATGAACCTCAAGCAGCAAGCGGGGGTCTACGCCGTGGACATAGTGGAAGATGGCATGGTGCTGGGGTTGGGCACCGGCTCAACCTTCGCCTATGCTTTGGAAGAGCTGGGGGCGCGCGTTGCGTCGGGCCGTCTACGCTCCATCGTGGGGGTGCCCACCTCAGAGGCGACCGCCCGCCGGGCGCGCGAGCTGGGCATCCCGCTGACCACCCTGGCGGAGCATCCCGAGCTGGACATGGTCATCGACGGTGCGGATGAGGTGGACTCCCAGCTCGATCTCATCAAGGGGCTGGGGGGTGCTCTCTTGCGCGAGAAGATCGTCGCCATCGCCGCCAAGCGCTTCATCACCATCGTCGATGAGTCGAAGCTGGTGACCCGGCTGGGCACGCGTGGCCCCTTGCCGGTCGAGGTGGTGCCGTTTGCCTGGGAGGTGCATGCGCGCTGGCTGAGCACGTTGGGCTGCCGCGCCGAATTGCGCCGCAATCCCGACGGCTCGCCCTACGTCACCGATAACCACAATTTCATCGTTCATTGCACCTTCTCGCAGGGGATCGCCGACCCGTACGCCCTGGACCGTGTGTTGCACACGCGGCCCGGCATCGTCGAGCATGGTCTCTTCCTGGGCATCGCTAGCGAAGTGGTGGTGGCCGGTGCGGAGGGCGTGCGCGTCCTGAAACGCACCACGTGAAGCGACTATGGAGCTCTTTCTCATCCGCCACGCCCAATCCACCAACAACATCCTCGACGACGAACGGTTGCGCACCATGGATCCGCTGCTGACCGAGCTGGGAGTACACCAGGCGGAGTTGCTGGCCGAACATCTGGCGCGCACCTTGCCATTGCACGATGGGAGACCTACACGACTATATTGCAGTGCCATGTGGCGCGCATTACACACCGCCCGCATCATTGCGCGCGCGACCGGATTGAGACCTGAAGTATGGGTCGACATCCACGAACACGGGGGCATCTATATGGACTACGGGGAGGACGGTGGTGTGGTGGGCTACCCGGGCAAGACGCGCTCGGAGATCCTGACCGCCTTTCCCGAGGTCATCCTGCCGCCCGAGGTGACCGAGGAAGGCTGGTGGCACGGCGGCCGCGAGGAGCTCGAGGCGTGTTACATGCGCGCGGCGCGCGTGGCGGCAGCGTTGCGTGCCCGCCTCCCCAGTGACGAGCGCATTCTGATGGTCTCCCACGGGGGCTTTCTGAGCTCCTTTCTGAAGATCCTGTTCGAGCAGGAAGTGGAGTGGCCCATCTTCTACCATCATGCCAACACGGCGGTCACTTATCTAACCTTCAGTGCGGAGGGATACCTAGACGTGTGTTACCTCAACCGGGTGGACCACCTGCCGCCGGAGCTGGTTTCATAGAAGAGAGCGACATCTCGCCCGCAGCGTCTTCGTCCCCCTCATCGTTTCACCTATGACCAGAGGCCGCAAAGCGTACTTGATGGTTACCTCCACCGCGGCACTCCGGTTATGAGCTTACCAATGGCGATCTCCGCGCATATGCCCGACAGTACGGGCAACAACTGCCGTGCCCGTATCCGTTCCTGGAAAACACCATGGGGAGCAGTTCTGTGCATCATACTTGCTCATATGCTATCATTGTGCTATTATATCATTATATATACTTTTACTCAAGCACACACTTACCTCACAGCAGAGGAAGCGGTGCCAAGGAGGCCATAATGGACGAAGCGGCCAAAGTGCTGATTGTGGACGAGGATACCCCTGTACGCCGCCGTCTTGTGCATGCGTTGCGCCACCACAACTGCCAGGTTTGGGAAGCATCCACCGTCGCGGAAGCGTGGCAATGCGCC
>JASFBB010000336.1:0-8751 GCA_036172345.1 Anaerolineae bacterium | reverse complement strand
TCCAGATTGCCGAAGCGTCTCCCATTACAGGGCTAGCACTCTCACATCGAGAGTGCTAAACAGCCTATGTGCTATCATACCATAAAGCGCATGGGGTGTCAAAGCAGGCGCAAAAAGGGTTTGCCCGCAGTGGGTCAATGAGGAGCGCCCGTGCCCCTGCCCGCATCACTCGATAGCACGTCAACCGGCCTCCTCTTACCGCCGAACAAGACCCCGGTGCGTGGCACCAAGATACGGGATTGATCATATCCGGTGCTGCGCAGCCAAGGAGGAAACGCCTTGCATCTCTGGAACATCAACGCATGATGAGTACGCTGTCGTCAACACCGTTGATGACGGTGACCCTGTTGTTACCGTTATTAGCAGTATAGACCTTGTTGGCAGCGGCGTTGACCACCACTGAGACAGGTTGCACGCCGGCTAGCAGGTTGATCGTGGCCGCTATGGCATTCATGTCGGTGCGGATCACCGTTATGGTGTCGTTGCCTGCTTTGGCCACATAGAGGCGGTCGGTGGCCAGGTTGATCGCCAGGGCGCCCGGCCGATATTAATGGACGAAGGGGTGTTGGTCGCCCCATCGATCACTGTCAACCGCGTGCCACCATTGTTGGCGGCTAGATGTGGCTGGTGGCCGGATTGACAGCCAATCCTAGGGGATTTGTGCCGACAGCGATGTTCGTCGGCACCGAATCGCTGGCCCCGCTGATCACGTAGACGCGACCGACGCCACCGCAGGCGACGTAGATCTTGTTGGTGACCGTGTTGACCGCCATGCCGAGAGGTGTGGTGCCGACCGGCAATGTGGCCAGCACCTGCTCGGTGACGCCGTCGATGATGGTGACGCTGGCGCTCATCATGTTGGCCGTGGACTCTGCTGGTCACTGATTGACGACCACATTGTAAGAATCGGCGCCGGTCATGATGGGTGTCAAGGGACTATCCGCGTGAGCCGGTGATGAGGGAAATTGCGAAGTGACCGGCCAGCAGATCAAGAGAAGCAACCCATGTCCAATCGACACGATGGGACGGTCTGTGCCCTTCATCGGAACTCCCTCCTCTCTTGATATACCCGAACGCAGATGGGTTCTGAGAGACTTATTGGGCGGCCACAGCGAAGCTCAAGCCCAGCATGTACAGCCGACAGGCCTCAGGGGGACTCGGCAGCGATAATGAATGATAGGAGAGAAAGCGGCAGTCTATGCTTGATTAAATTATAGCATAATACAAACACAAGATGGAGCTACCCAATTTCTGCCAGATTGTGGTGTGCAACCCTCGACCAGGGGTAGTCTGGAGGCTTCAAATCGGACCGCGCGTGAGCAAGTGACGCGGTTCATACTATCCGAGCTGCGACCGTGAGGGAGTGGTTATGTGCCGCTGGCTCACGCGCGCGGCGCGGTTTGGTTCGTTTTGGAACCTCCCACAGGTTTGCAACCTGCGGGAGGTTAAGATCTCACACTGGATTGTGCAAATCCAGGAAGTGCACCTCCACATCCAATTCACGGCGCAACACGTCCGAGAGGGCTATGATACCCAGCCGCTCGGTGGGGTAGTGGCCCGCCGCCACTAAATTGATCCCGGCCTCGCGGAACAGCTCGCGGCACCATTCGCGTGGTTCGCCGGTGATAAACAGGTCCACGCGCTGGGCCATCAGCCATTCCATGTCCCCCGCTCGCGGCGCGCCGCTGCCGCTTAATGCCACAATGCGCTTCACCTGTGCCGGCCCAAACGCGTATTGGACTCCCGGCTGCAGAAAGAGCGCACGGCAGCGCGCGAACAGCTGATCTCGCTCCATCGGATCGGCGAACTCGCCGACCCATCCCCAACCATCGGCAGTGTAAGGTGCGATCGGCTGCGCCCCCAGCTGCTTGAGGATCTGGGCGTTGTTGCCCAGCTCGGGATGGCTGTCCAGCAGATAGTGATAGCCGATCAATGAGAGCGAATGCTCGAGCAAGAACTGCAACCGACGCACAAAGATGCGATCGAAGTGGATGCTGGCCGGCATGTTGAGCGAGTGGTGCACGATCAGGGCATCCGCGCCCATCCGAACCGCCTCCTCGAAGAAGAGCAGGCTGGCGCTGACCCCTGTCACCACCACCTGCACCTCGTCGCGTCCACGCACCTGCAACCCGTTTGCCATGTGCGGGTCAATGCGTTCCACCTGGGGAGTATTTCCCAGCAGCGTGTCCAGAAAACGGACCAGGCGATCCAAGGTAACCATCGAAGCTTCCTCCCATTGTGGTGACATAGTTTGGGTCTCTTCACTCTTTACATTATAATGGGTGCAAGAACGTTTTCGCGAAAGGAGCATCCCTGTCTTGATCCGTGTCACGTGTTTCAGATGTCGTCGCCGCTTCGAGCTCGACCCGGTGTGGGTCGGCGTCGAGCTGGAGAGACAGAAGTCGAAAAATAAATCGCCCCGCCATTTCCAGGCACATTGCCCGGCGTGTCGGGCGATCAACAAGATATCGGTAGACGAAATGCGCAAGGACCTGGAAGCGGCATCCGAGGCGATCGCAGCCGCTCTTGCCCAGCCGGCAGAGGCAGAACCATCCCCTGACTCCCCTCAGCCTTCCTCGGCGGGCTAGCTCGCGGCGGTGATGTCGCAGCGAAGACGGGAGCGGCATGTTCTGGGTCATCCTACGAAAAACGGGAGGGTGCCATATCAACCCTCCCGTTCCGTTTCTGCTAAATGTTTAGCAGAATGGATCCCTCACGCCTGACGCACCTGCTTCATCTGGCGACGCAGCATCTTGCGACGCGCTTTGCGGATTGCGCGTTGCTTCTCCAGGCGTCGCTGCTCGCCCTTTGAGACATACCATCGCTTCTTGCGATAAGTGCTCAGAATACGGTTTTTCACCACTTCCTTGCGAAATCGCTTCAGGAGACTCTCTTGCGATTCGCCTGGACGGAGGACCACCGTCATCCGCGCCGTCTGCATGCAGCTCTCACCTCCTTTCTCCCCCGAATGAATGCCCCGTCCTCACCGGTCGTCCTTTTAGTACTCATCATCTTCGAGAGCGGTTTCATCCTCGATGTCTTCCACATCGGTGTTCGCGTCCTCGATTTCAGCGGGCACCCCAACCTGTTCTTCCTGAGCGAAGCCGAGAGTTGCAAGCTGTGGCTTGACGTGCTCTGCGGCGCGTGCAGCTGTTCTTTGCTTGCGCACCATATAACCGGTGCCGGCCGGGATCAGCTTGCCGATGATCACGTTTTCCTTCAAACCGTACAGGTCGTCTCGCTTGCCCTCGATTGCCGCTTGGGCTAACACGTTGATGGTGTGCTGGAACGACGCTGCGGCCAAGAAGCTCTCGGTATTCAGCGCTGCCTTGGTAATGCCCAACAGCACGGGGCGGCCGGTGGCGGGACGTTTGCCCGCGGCAATGAGCTGGTCATTTATTTTTTGGAACTTGAGACGGTCCACCAGCTCACCCGGCAGGTAGTCGCTATCACCGGTCGCGGTGACGCGCACCCGATTGGTCATCTGGCGGATGATCAGCTCGATATGCTTGTCGTGGATCGAGACACCCTGGGAGCGATACACCTTTTGAATCTCTTCCAGGAGATACGCCTGGGCTGCCTCACGACCCAGGATGCGCAGGATGCGATTGGGGTCAAGCGAACCGTCTGTCAGCTGCTGGCCGGTTTTCACCATTTCGCCAGGTGCCACGCGCAACCGCGCTGCCGAGGCGACCTCGTATTCGCGCTCGTCGCGGTAGGTCCAGTGGATGGTGATCTGGTGTCCGTCTCGCTCCACAACACCGCCGTGCTCCGCCAGGAGCTCCCGGTCACCGCGCTTGGCGAGCCGGGTATGCGCAGGCACTTGCTCACCATCCTCCACCAGGATGGCCCAGTTGCCCGGCACTTCGTAGACGTCGTGGCGCACTTCTTCCTGCACGACGCGCAGCAACCTTCCGCCATCCTCTGTCACAACGAGTTCCACGCGCCCGTCGATATCCGAGATGATCGCTTCGCCCTTGGGCACCCGCGCCTCGAACAATTCTTGTACACGCGGCAACCCATGGGTGATGTCCTCCACGTTGGCGACACCACCGGTGTGGAACGTGCGCAGCGTCAACTGCGTACCAGGCTCGCCGATGGACTGTGCCGCGATGATGCCGACCGCCTCGCCCAGCTTCACCAGGCCACCGCGCGCCAGGTCGCGGCCATAACACATCGCGCAGATGCCGTGCTCCAGCTCACACGTCATCGGTGACCGCACGTAGACTCGTTCCACGCCCGCATCCACGATCGCCTGCACCTGATCCTCTTCGATCATCTCACCGCGATTTACCAGGATTTCACCAGTCTCGGGATGTACGATGCGCTCGGCTGCGATGCGCCCGATGATGCGCTCCGCGAACGACTCGCCGATTGATTTGGATCGGTCCGCATAGATCCAGAACCCCGCCTGCGTTCCGCAGTCGATGTCATTGATGATCAGTTCTTGGGCCACATCCACCAAACGTCGTGTGAGGTAACCGGCGTCTGCCGTGCGCAAAGCTGTGTCGGCCAGACCTTTGCGCGCACCGTGGGTGGAGATGAAGTATTCCAACGCCGTCAAGCCCTCGCGGAAGTTCGAGCGAATGGGCAGCGGGAAGATACGCCCTGCCGGGTCGGCCATCAGACCGCGCATACCGGCCAGCTGGCGGATAGGTTGGAACCCACCCTTGGTGGCGCCCGAATCCGCCATCAGGCGCAATGGACTTTGCGCGTCAATAGACCGGCGCACCGCCTCTGTGACCTGATCGGTCGCCTGAGTCCATAGCTCCACGGTCTTGACATATTGCTCTTCCTCGGTGATCAACCCGCGGCGGAATTGTTGTTCCACCTGGGCAACTTGCTGTTCGACCTGCTCCAGGATTTGCTGTTTCACCTTGGGCACCGTGATGTCCGAGACCGCGATGCTTGTTCCGGACTTGGTGGCGTAGCGGAAGCCAACCGCCTTGATCTTGTCCACTAAGCGGGCTGTCTCCTCGGGCCCTAGGAGTTGGTAACAACGCCCCACCAAATCCTGCAGTTCGCCCTTGTCGAGCACTTTGTTGACATAGCGGAGGCGCTCAGGCAGAATGCTGTTGAAGATAGCACGCCCTGCTGTAGTCTCAATAAGCTCGGGGCGCCCGCCATCACCCGAGGATACCATCACCTTGATCTTTGCGTGCAAGTCCACCTTGCCTAACGAATAGGCCAGGGCGACCTCATCCAGGCTTGCAAAGACCTTTCCCTCGCCCGGCTTGCCGTCTTCGGCCATCGTCATGTAATAGACGCCCAACACCATATCTTTGGTGGGGCCGACGACCGGCTTGCCGTTGGCGGGCAAAAGAAGATTCTTGGTGGAGAGCATCAGCTCACGCGCCTCTTCTACCGCTTTTTGTGACAGAGGAATGTGCACTGCCATCTGGTCGCCATCGAAGTCCGCATTGAAAGCCGCGCAGACCAGCGGATGGATCTGGATGGCGTTGCCCTCTACCAGCACTGGCTCAAACGCCTGGATGCCCAGGCGGTGCAGCGTGGGCGCTCGGTTCAGGAGAATGGGGCGTGTTTTGATAACCTCTTCCAGAACTTCCCACACCTCGGGGCGTTGTTGTTCGATGACGCGCTTGGCCCCTTTTACGTTGTTGGCGTAGTTGTACTCAACCAGCTTCTGGATCACGAACGGTCGGAAGAGCTCCAACGCCATGCTCTTGGGCAATCCACATTGGTGCAGCTCGAGCTCCGGGCCGATCACGATCACGGAGCGACCGGAATAGTCCACGCGCTTGCCCAACAGGTTGCGGCGGAAGCGACCTTGCTTGCCCTTGAGCATATCCGAGAGGGACTTCAGCTGTCGCCTGCCGCGTGCGGAGATCGCCTTGCCGCGTCGGCTGTTGTCAATCAGCGAGTCCACCGCTTCCTGCAGCATACGCTTCTCGTTACGCACGATCACATCCGGTGCGCCCAATTCCAGCAGGCGCTTGAGGCGGTTGTTGCGGTTGATCACCCGGCGGTACAGATCATTGAGGTCACTTGTCGCCAGACGACCCCCATCCAGCTGCACCATGGGGCGCAGGTCCGGCGGGATGACTGGCAACACGGTCAATATCATCCACTCCGGCCGGTTACCGCTGCGGCGCAATGACTCGACGACGCGCAGCCGCTTGACCGCCTTCTTGCGGATCTGCTTAGAGCGGCTGCTGCGGATTTGAGAGCGTAGTTCACGCGCCAGCTTATCCAGATCCAGGTTCATGCAGATTTCGCGCAGCGCCTCGGCCCCCATGCCCGCCTGGAAGATATGCCCCCAACGATCAGCTAGTTCGCGATATTGGCTCTCGTTGAGGAATTGCATTTGCTGGATGCCCAGCAGCTCCGCGCGCTCCTCTTCCAGGCGGGTAGCCAGTGTCTCGATCTCGCGCTCAACTTCGTTGCTCAGGCGTTCAATCTCTTGCTCGGTGGCGAAGCGCAGGCGATCGATCTCCGCCTGAATATGCTCGCGTTCGCGGAGCAGGTCCTCTTCGGCAGCCGCCTTAATGGCGTTCAACCGCGCTTCCACCATTTCGTTCAGCCGCGTGAGGTGGTCGCGGGTGACCACTTCACCGGCTGAGACCAAAACTTCAGGCGCGTGCGGATTGTGCCCGTCGATAGGGAACTCCAGCGCCACCTCCACGGCCCTGCCGATCATCGCTTCGAGCTGCCGTTGCACTTCTTGGGCACTTTGCATCACCTGCTCGATCTCACGCGCTTGGCGCTCCTCAAGCTCCTGTTGATAGGCCAGCTCACGCTCCCGCAGCTGTTCGATCTTTTGGTCCATCGCGGCACGCAGCGCATCGCTTTGCTCCTGGTGTGCTCGCTCCAGCCGACCGCGCTCACGGTTCAGCTCGTCGTCCAGCCGCTTGAGGGCTTTAGCGCGTGCCTGTTCGTCCACATGGGTGATGATGTACTGGGCGAAATATAGCACGCGGTCCAAATTGCGGCGTGAGATATCAAGCAGCAACCCCAGATAAGAGGGCACACGGCGCGTGTACCAGATGTGCGCCACTGGCGCGGCCAGTTCGATGTGGCCCATGCGCTCACGGCGCACCGAAGAGCGGGTCACTAAGACACCGCACTTCTCACAGGTGATCCCGCGATAGCGGATCTGCTTGTACTTGCCACAGTAACACTGATAGTCCTTGGTCGGCCCGAAAATCACCTCACAGAAAAGGCCGTCTTTTTCGGGACGCAAGCGGCGATAGTTGATCGTCTCCGGCTTGGTAACCTCGCCATACGACCAGCTGCGAATCTGTTCCGGTGATGCTAAGCTGATGCGCAGAGCGTTAAAATCCTTTACCTCCACGGCTGTCCTCCCCAAACAGATGAAAAATCCTCACCCCATTTGCCGATCAAATCCAGACGCACCGTCGCGAGGCATGACAAAATGGCGCTCCTCATCTGGGCGCCTTGTACCATGGTTGTCAAATCTACACGGATTGATTTGTAAGATCGCCCTGGGTTTGGCGCATGTAGCACAATATATCCATTTATACTACAAAACACAAATTCTGTCAAAAAGATATGACTCAAATGGGCTGTTATCCTCTTTTTATCACCCCTCTCTTGGGGCAAAGAGGCGTAGGGAGGCCTTTTCAACACCCGCTTACTTGCTCCATTTGACCCCTGAAGACAATCCGACTACTATGAGCCCAGGCAACCGACAATGCTAAGAGAGGATCTATGTCTTGATACCCTCGGCCGTATCTTCCCTCCATCTGTCTCCCCGTGCGCGCATCCTGGTCGCGGCCGAGGCTGACCGGCAGACCCATGCAGTGCGCCAGCTGCGTCGTTATTTGGCTGGACGCACTGTGGAGCTGGTGCACCCTTCTGGGCTTATGGAGCTGCCGCCGGAGCAGGTCGACTGGCTCATCGTGTTGGGCGAACCGAGCAGCGCGTTGCCGGATGCGCTGGCCAGACAAATCCCTTGGACCTCGTTGACCGAGGATAGCTTCACCTTACGCAGCGGCGAGTGGCGTGGATGGCCGCTTCTGCTTGTGGCGGGTGGCGGACGCCCGGGCTTGATTTACGCCGTCCACGAACTGGGCATGCGCCACCTGAAGGAGCGGGATGGCACGCTAGGGCTCCCCACCCTGGATGTGCTGTGCATACCAGCTTTGCCCTATCGATTGTTTTGGACATGGGATCATAGCACGAATTGGCATTTGGAACAGGTGGGCATCCAGGAGATCGGCGCGCTGAATTACTATTCCAAGCCGCGCGGGGGTTTCCTGGAGGACTATCGCCGCCTGGTGGACTTTATGAGTCAGCACCGCATCAACGGCGTCACCATCTATGGCTTCTTGCGGGACAATCACGGAGGGGTTGAGGCCGCCCAGGAGCTGTGTCGCTATGCGAGTGAGCGCGGTGTGCGCATCCTTCCGGGCGTCGGCATCAACGCCTACGGTGGCATCTATTGGGAAGGGGATCACCCCTACAACCTCACCCACTGGCTGCGCCGACATCCCGAGCTGCGCGCTGTGTTCGACCAGCCCCCGGCATTTCACCTGCCTGAGCTCCCCGAGCTCTGGTTCCCTGAGACCCATTACACCGATGCTGCCTGTCCTTCCAAACCTGAAAACGCACGCTATCACGAAGAGGCAATTCAATGGTTGGCCGAGACCTTTGAGATCGGCGGGATCAACTTCGAAACGGGCGATTACGGCGTGTGCGCGTGCTCGGAGTGTCGAGCGCGCCGTGATGTCGACGCCACCTGGTCACACCGCGACATGGCCATGCTCTATC
>JASFBB010000335.1:0-18049 GCA_036172345.1 Anaerolineae bacterium | reverse complement strand
GTTGCGACCGATGACTTCTACAGTGCTCCCAGATGTCAGCGAACCTATTTGAGGGTAGTTCACACCAGGACCTACCCGCACACGCAGACCTACACGCACCGTCGCGGAGGGGAATGCGCGTGTGGGTGTCACGGGCACGGGTGTTGGGGTTGGAAGCACCACTGGCGTAGGCGTGGGCACCAAATATTGTGTCGGGGTCGCCGTGGGCGTGGCTGAAGGAGTGGCGGTGGGAGGAGGTTGGACTGGAGTCGCACGCACTAGCACAGTGAAAGTGGGCATCGGCGTACGTGTGGGCACTGACACCCTAGCACGATGTGTCAGCACAACTGTCGCCAGCGAGGCAAAAATGATGTAGTTGACGAGCACCAAGACCGCAACAAGAGCCCACTGTCGGCGCGTCACTATAGATCACCTCCCACGCTGCTACATCGCCTTAGATTTAACCTTCTAGACAGGGTTTCCAAATTATATCACAACGTCTCGGGGTTGTCTGAGACAATGCCATTTATCTCCGTTTCCCAGCACTCACATGCCTGACGTACCTGATCGCCTTTCACCATCTTTCCCTCATACTCCGCGAGACCGTTGATAGCACGCCACCCAGAAAGCACAAGTGGTATCGGTCCATCTGCCGCGATCCATTCGCCGTTATAGCGGCGGGCAATATGGAGATGGCTTGATTCCGCAGCTCCCCCTTCACACGAAGGGTGCCCTACTCGGTCACCACGCTGCAGTCTTGTGCCTGCCGGCACCACGTCCAGAGAAGCGATATGCAAGTAAAACAGCACCCAGCCGGTCTGCTCAAAGCCATCTTCGTCCAGGTCAATCAACACCTGACCGTCTTCGCTGCGCAACACCAAACCTGATGCCGCGGCTGTGGCCCATTCCTGGGAGATGGCGCAGTGGCCCATAACATCAGGTGGTGCGAAGTCCACCGCAGCCCAGGCGCTACCGCTGAACCAAGCGCCGTGTGGTCCACCGCTCAGATACCAGGTGTGTCCCTCCGGCCAGGGGAGATAGAGCAGAGGTTGTTCCAGGTTCGCCGGAATGAGCGGCTCAATGGCATATCGGCGCGGCTCACCAAAAAGTGCCTCATATGTGCGTAGGAATCCGGTACGATCCACAGCCTTTTGCCAATCTTCCCACTTGTTGGTCAGTGCCAGTACGTTTTGGATGCCCACTGTTCCAGCGTTGAGGCCCTGTGCGACCAGCACGCGCTTACGGTCCAGGAGGCGAAAGGCAAATGTGCCCTCGCGTTTATATGTATAATAGCCTTCATTAATGCGGTTGGCAGCCCAGCTCAATTGGAAGTAGAGCCCTGACTGACCACCATGCCCGTGGCTGAGAGGAAAGTTCAGTGCCAGCTGGCTATCCGGCTCGTCGGTGACCCACTTGCTTTGATGCTCCAAGAGTGCCAGCAACACACGGGGGCCCACGCTGAACGTCTGAGCGATCAGCTGCACCACTTCAGCACCCGTCCAAACGCGCCCGTTGACGCGCTCTGTGTAACGCGCCAGATAACCTCCTTGCTTCTCCACGAAGCTGGTAATGTCGAAGTCCCGATATGCTGGGCTATACACTACCTCACTATCCGGCAGCAAACGCAGCAACGGGCCGCTGTATTTTGTCCTCACCGGAATGCGCAATCTCTGTCCCACCTGTAAGAGGGTCGCATCGCTGATCTGGTTGAGGGCCATCAGTTCTTCAACGTCACAACCGCATCGGTCATATGCAATCGCGCTCAACGTATCCCCTGGCTGGACCACATACAGATCGATCGGTGGGCCGGAAGGGGTTGGGATAGGCACACCGGACAGCTGTTGCGTGGCATCTAAGCCCTCATAATGCAGTGCTTCGGTAGGTCTGGTTGTCGGTTGGGGTGAGAGCAATGGGGGCACTCCCGAAGAAGCTGGTGGAATTGCAGGTTGCATGTCCGGCAAGCGACCGCACGCTGCCAGCCACAGCGCAAACAACACGATCTGTCCCCATTGCTTGAGCACGAGAGCCTCTGTCTGGACTAAAGTGTGTCTGCTGCTCTAAGGCCTATCACCATTACGCCTTATGCTGTGCCCATTGTAACATCAGGTTGCATGGTGTCAAGGTCTGTTACTTCGTTTGGAACAGATGTATTTTTGACTTTTTCTCTAGAATATGGTATACTTTGTGTGCTCTGGAGCAATTTGAGTAAAGTGCGAGGGGGGTAGAACGATGGATGCGATAACGCTGGCACGCCTGCAATTTGGTATCACGACAGTATATCACTTTTTCTTTGTTCCTCTGACACTGGGACTCCCGATCCTAGTAGCCATTATGGAAACCATCTATGTGCGTACTGGGAATGAAGTGTATAAGCGCATGACAAAGTTTTGGGGCAAACTGCTCCTCATCAATTTTGCGTTGGGTGTGGTCACCGGTATCGTATTGGAATTCCAGTTTGGTATGAACTGGTCAGAATATGCCCGTTTTATGGGTGATATCTTCGGGGTGCCTCTGGCAACAGAGGCTCTGAGCTCGTTCTTCCTTGAGTCGACCTTCTTGGGCATTTGGATTTTCGGTTGGAACAGGTTGCCCAAAGCATTGCACGCGGCAACGATGTGGTTGGTAGCGCTCGGGTCCAATCTTTCGGGTCTGTGGATCCTGATTGCTAACTCGTTTATGCAACAACCTGTGGGCTATGCCATTGTCGGCGGGCGTGCGCAATTGACGGACTTTGGCGCTCTCATCACCAATCCCAATATCATCACCCAGTATCCTCATGTGATCACCTCAGGGGTTGTGACAGCCGCCTTCTTTATCATGGGGATCAGCGCCTATCATTTGCTCAGGCAAAGCTATGATCAGGAAGCATTCTGGAGATCTTTTCGCATTGCTGCTGTTGCAGCGATCATCGGTAGTATCTTGGTTATTCTGGTAGGCCATGCCCAGACGCAGCACATTGCACAGAGCCAACCGATGAAGATGGCCGCATTGGAAGCGCTGGTGCAAAGCGAAGATCCTGCCTCTTTCTCTCTGTTCAGTATCGTGCAACAGGATGGGAGCGAGGTCTCAGAGCTGGTTGCTATTCGTATCCCCGCTGTGCTTAGTTTCTTGACATATAACCGTTTCAGCGGCGAGGTAAGGGGTATCAGAGACATCCAAGCAGAATACACGACCCGGTTTGGCCCAGATGATTATGTGCCTCCGGTTATGCTGATCTATTTCACATTCCGGATTATGGTAGGCGCCGGTTTCCTATTGGCGTTGCTGGCACTCATTGCAGTGATTCTGGTGTGGCGTGGAAGCGTAGAGCGCGCTCCCTTCTTCCTCAAGGTGCTCATCCCAGCGATTGGACTGCCTTACATCGCTAACACTGCCGGCTGGCTGCTCACCGAGATGGGACGCCAGCCGTGGATCGTCTACGGCCTGCAGAAGACTAAGGATGCGATATCGCCAGCCGTCACACCGGGCATGTTGGTATTCTCGCTCCTGCTCTTCACCTTGGTTTACGGTGGGTTGATGATTGCTGACATCTACTTGCTGGCGCGATTTGCCAAACAAGGGACAACGGAACAGGAGCAGGCAGAGCAAACTGCCTTGGCCTATTAATGTGTTGGGGAGGTAGGAGAAGATGGATCTCAATACGTTATGGTTCATCCTGATCGGTGTGCTTTTTGCGGGTTTCTTCTTCCTCGAAGGTTTTGATTATGGGGTGGGCATGTTGTTGCCCTTTTTGGGTAAAGATGACAGGACGCGCCGTGTTCTTATTAATACTGTCGGGCCCCACTGGGATGGCAATGAGGTATGGTTGATCACAGCAGGGGGAGCGCTGTTCGCTGCATTCCCGCACTGGTATGCCACGATGTTCAGCGGGTTCTACGTAGCGTTTGTGTTGGTGCTCCTGGCCCTGATTGTACGAGGTGTCGCGTTTGAATTCCGCAGCAAGCTGGAAAGTCCACGGTGGCGCGGTGTGTGGGATTGGATGCTCTTCGCAGGTAGTCTAGCACCCTCGCTCTTGCTGCCGGTCGCTCTTTTCAATTTATTGCGTGGGGTACCCATCGATGCCAAGATGACTTATCAGGGCAGTTTGATCACCCTCCTCAATTTGCCAGCGTTGGTGTGGGGGTTGGCGGGCGTTTTAGGGTTTCTCTTCCATGGGGCAATTTTCCTCTCCTTGAAGACAGGCGGAGAGATCGCGGCACAAGCCCACACCACAGCGAGAAAGCTATGGGCACCCACATTAGTCGTGTTATTAGTGGCATCAATTGTGGGCGTTCTCTCCACGGATGTAGCCATGCGGTGGCCGGTGGCGCTGTTCCTGATACCATTATTGGCAGTTGTGGCGTTGGGAGTTTCGGGATTGTGGCTCCACAAGGGCCGTCCAGGTGCTGCCTTCGTAACTGTCGGGACTACTATCCTTTTGGTGGTGAGCTCCTTATTCCTTGGCTTGTATCCACGCGTGATGGTCTCCAGCCTCAATCCAGAGTGGAGTTTGACCGTTTACACGGCGTCGTCCAGCGCTTACACGCTCAGGATTATGAGCTACATTGCGCTGGCTTTGGTGCCGGTGGTGTTGCTCTACCAGGCGTGGTCTTATTGGGTCTTCCGTCAGCGGCTGGTGCGCGAGTCGCCGCTGGAATACTGACTAGCGTTCCAGCAGGCGACGCACTTGGAGAACGAGCTCAGAGGGATGGAAAGGTTTGAGGATGTAGGTGACGCCAGGGTGAGCATTCTTTTCTTTCTCTTGGAGCTTGTCCGTGTAGGCGGTCATATAGAGCACTTTCATGCCGGGGCAAGCCGCAAGCAGGGATTCGACTACACGACCGCTGCCCGTATCAGACAGGAACGCATCGGAGGGTTCGCTGGTAAGCAGCAGATCGACTTTGCCGTCGCACTGTGCGGCTAGTGTAAGCGCATCCTGCCCGTCTGCTGCGACGAGTGTCTGATATCCTTCTTGTTCCAAGATAACCTGCGCCAGCTGTCTCACCCCTTCGTGTTCTTCGAGCACCAAAACCGTTTCACGGCGGAGAGGTTGGCTCGCTTCAGGCGAGCCCTGTCCCTTGTCCTGGACATCGGCCTCCTCGACGGCGGGCAAGTAAATGTGCACCGCTGTGCCTGTGCCGGGAGAGCTTTCAACAATGATATCGCCTCCGTTTTGCTTGACAATGCCAAACACCGCCGCCAGGCCCAACCCGGTGCCTTTGCCCACCTCCTTGGTTGTGAAGAATGGCTCAAAAAGGTGCTGCTTTACATAGTCATCCATCCCAATTCCAGTGTCTTCGATCGTTAGAAGCACGTATCGTCCTGCTTGTAAGTCGGGTTGCCTTGCCAGAGGCGAATCGTCAAGCAGTATATTGGCAGTGCGGACGGTGAGGGTGCCGCCCTCTGGCATAGCGTCACGTGCATTGAACACCAAGTTCAGCACGAGTTGCTCGACCTGAGCGGGGTCAATTTTGACCAGCCACAGAGCGGGATCGAAGTCGGTGACTAGAGTGATATTATAACGCAGCGCCATGCGCACCACTGACATCAGGCCACTCAATGCCTGGTTCAGATCCAATGCCTGGGGCATAATCATCTGCTTGCGCCCAAAGGCTAGCAGCTGGTTGACCAGCTCTGCAGCACGCCGTCCTGATACCAGGATGTGCTCAACCTTCCTGGTGCGCGGATCATCCGGCGCCAGCTCCATCTGCAACAACTCGGCAAAACCGTTAATGCTTGTCAACAGATTGTTGAACTCGTGGGCGATGCCAGCGGTAAGCTGGCCGATCGCGTCGAGCTTCTGCGCCTCCATTGCATGGGCGAGCAGCTTGTGATGCTCTTCCTCTGCCCGCTTGCGCGCTGTGATGTCAAGATGTGTGCCGCAAATGCGCAGGGGTTTTCCCTCCGCATCCCATTCGACCACCTTGCCCCGATCGAGGATCCATTTCCAGTCCCCATCACGGGCGCGCATACGATATTCGGTGTCCACCAGTGGGAAATCTATGCTCATCTCCCGTTGTAACGCTTCCATCTCTCGTGGCCGGTCTTCGGGGTGTACCAGACCTGCCCAAGTCTGGATTGTGAATGGTTGAAGCTCTTCAAGGGTATATCCAAGCATTTCGGCGTATCGTTCGTTGATCACCACCTCTCCAGTGCGCAGGTTCCAATCGTACATGCCTAGATCGGCACCGCGCAATGCCAGCTCTAGCCGCTCCTGATGGAGGCGCAATGCCTTTTCAGCCTCTTGCCGCCCGCGATTCAGAAGGGCTTGCGCTACTTGATCGGCCACCTCACCTGCAAAGACAATTTCGTCCTCATACCAACGGCGCGCAGGGCCTATATGTTCATGGCACACAATACCGACTACTTGGCCTCCTACGCGTATCGGGGCATCTAACAGTGAGGTGATGCTCAGAGGAATGAGATAATCATCGGAGAACTCATTTGTTCGCGTGTCTGCCAGGACGTCATGCGCATCGATGACGCGTGCCGCGTAAATGGCTTCAAAGTATCTTGGGTAGCGCTCTGCTTGCAAGACCATCCCACTTGAATGGCAGCCTGAGGAGCGCTCGAACAGATTGAGGCAACGCAGCTCTCGGCTATTCTCGAGCGACCAGATACTGCAGCGCTCGATCTCCATGGTCTCGGCTACGAGCTCTGTGATAAGGCGACAGGCCGCTTCGAATTCACCCGACAATACTGTTGGGTGTGTCGCCAGGGTGACAAGTGCGCGTTGTTGCCGTTCCAGACGCGCCAATCGGGCTTGACTTGCTTCCTCTTCAAGTTTGCGTGCGGTGATATTTCTGCCAATGCCGATCAACCCGACAATGACGCCACGGTGATCTCGTACCGGCACTTGTGTCGTGGAGATCCAGCACATCTCCCCAGAGGCAGGACAGGGGAGCAACTCCGCATAGTCGACCATTGGTCGGCCGTTTTGCAAAACACTTTGCTCATCCGCTACCAGGCGCTCAGCGATTTGAGGCGGATAGAATGCATAGTCAGTCTTGCCCACCACAGCGGTGGGTTCAGCTGTGCCCAGAAAAAGCGCCATGGCACGATTAACCACTACGTAGCGATTATCTAGATCTTTGACGTAGATCAAATCAGGAATGGCATCAATCAATAGCTGCCATGCAGTATGTCTTTCCAGGAAGCGCTCCCCCGTTGTCCATGCTAAGGAATTTTCCATGATCGAAACAATCTCCTGGATACTTTCCTGTCTTATTGGGCATTCAGCTCTTGACTCTTTACATAAATTGTGTTATACTAATTGCGTACAGCTGCACATGGTCCTTTTCATTACCACACAGACGCATTGGGCGCGCAGCGCCGGTGTAGGTTGTTGGTCCTCCACATAGGATTTACCCGAAGTGCACTTTTACAAGAGTGGTTTGGTGGCATCGTTGACGCGAACGTTACTCCACAGGGATGCTTTAGATACGCGATATCTTCTCGTCATCCTTGATCTCCGAAGTGAGGAAAGCGATGTTTTCATCTGCTGAGGTCGTTCAAGGATATCTGGCGGTGGTTATCGTCTGACGAGCTCACCTTAGTCGCGTGTGGTGGAACAACCCAAGATTAATTGCGTCATTGATATTATACCACAAAACGTGGTAATTGAGATGCAACTGGAGCTCGTTCGAAAAGGATCGATAAGGGAATAAGTGTATTGCAATAACACCAGGAGGTTGACCATGACACAGCGAAATTGGAATGTTTGGCATCCGTTGCCAGCAATAGTTGGTATCGTACTTGTGGTGGCTATGATCGCCAGCTTCTTCGCAGTGGGCCCGGCTGCTGCGATGCAAGCGGGCACTGTAGTGCGTATCCAGCCGACCTCCCAACAAGTCGCTGTTGGGCAGACAGCTACAGTCGAGATCCGCATTGAGAACGCCTCAGGGTTGTATGCTGCCGATGTCGAGCTGCGTTTCAACCCGGTTGCCTTACAAGTACAAGATGCTGATCCTGGCCGCGAGGGGGTTCAGATTCAACCCGGCAACTTCCCTTCGCCTGATTTCGTCGCACTGAACTCCGCTGACAATGCGACAGGGGTCATTCGTTATGCCCTGACCCAGTTGCCGCCAAAGTCCCCGGTCAATGGCAGCGGGTTGCTGGCCACTATCGTCTTCCGTGGTCAGGCAGCGGGCACCGTTGATCTCACATTTAGTATTGTCAATCTGGCCAACGCACAGGGTCAGCAGCTGCCCGCCTCTTCGCAGGGTGGCACCATCATGGTGGGTGGGGGTGGTCCGCCTCCAGCGACCCCGACACCGCCACCACCGATGACCCTGACACCGCCAGTGACTCTGACGCCCCCACCGCCGGTGACCCTGACACCACCACCCGCACCTACGCGTTACGTAGTCCAACGTGGTGACACTTTATACTCCATCGCGCGTCGCTTTGGAGTAAGCATCTGGCAGTTGGCGTCGCTGAACAACATCCCCAACATCAATCTCATCTATGTGGGGCAGGTGCTCATTATCCCCACGCCTGGCCCCACACCACCTGGACCCGGTCCGGCACCCAACCAGTATGTTGTGCAATATGGCGATACCTTGTTCTCCATTGCACGCCGCTTCGGGGTGAGTGTCTGGCAACTGGCTTCGTACAACAACATTCCCAACCCGAATTACATCCGAGCTGGCCAGGTCTTGTTGATCCCACCTCGTTGACGGCCTCACTGTCTTGAGGGACAGGGAAAACATTTTCTCTGTCCCTCACTGTGAATCAGGCTTCCAGGTCAGTGTAGTGTCCATCGAGACCCTATCCGCGTTGTCACGGATGGGGTCTCGGTGCTTTTAGTGAGATGAGCTTCAGAACTGTCATAGTTGAGGTTGGTCCCTGTCTACATCTACAATGAAGGTGCAGGAGATGGACATGCCCTTGGGTGGTATGATCTTTTGGCGAAGGAGGTCATTTCTTCCAGGTGATATCGTGAGAGCGCTGATGGGTTTTCGCTGCATTTTTCTCTGTAGGATGACTTTGCGCACTTGGAATGTTGGCTATAATTAGATCAAATTGTGGTACTCTTCACATCGCTGCTCATCATTGTGTGGTTGCGCTTCTTGTCCATCCGGGGGTGTGATCTGAAAAGGTGCTACGCTCTTATGCGATACCGAAGTTCTCTGCGTTGTGGATTGGTGGTTGGTTTGTTGTTTTTTGCGCTTAACTTAGCGGGCTGCGGGGGTACTGAGCAAACCGTTCTCGAAACCCCTGTTCGGAGTGAAACCACCACGGCTGTGGCCGGTTTGCTCAACGAGAGCGAATCGCTGCTGGATACCTCAACAGCTTTGACCGTGACCGGTGACACAGAGACCGTTTCTTTCAGCCCAAAAACTGGAGAATCAGCGGAGCACGTGCACTTTTCCAGCATCGCCACATTGGATCTGGTGCGCGCGGCGGATGGGAGAACACTTCTCGTTCGCATAGATAATGTGCGAGATTTATATGCTGTGGACATGACAATCCGATTCGACGCCACAAAAGGGCAGGTTGCGGATGCAGATGCGCAGACGAGTGGAGTCCAGATCAAACCAGGAGAGGCACCCCGACCCGATTTCGTGGTCGTGAACAGCGTAGATAATAGGGAAGGGATTATCCGCTATGTTGCTACTCAGTTGGGCAATGCTGATGCGTTCAATGGCAGTGGGGCGATTGCCACAATCCTTTGGCAAACAGGTGTTGATTTGGATGCTAACATCTCGGTTGAGACAGTAACATTGGTAGACAAACACGCCCAGGCGATTGAAGTGGCGGTGCGTTGATACCACACCGAAATAGTGATGTTCTATCGCGACGGTCTGTTATATTGAATGCTGGGAATGCCAGTGGATAAGATGTCTCTTCCCACAATCATGAGATTTTCAGGGATCCTCTTGGCGCTGCTTGTTGGTCTGATCCCTACCCTGAGCAGTTATGCTCAGGGGCAAGCACGAGTGTATCTGCAGCCTGTCCCCTTACAGGATGAAAGGCAGCTGGTTGTGAATCTTATGGTGGCCGATGTCGTAGACCTGTACGGTGTCGATGTGCAGCTGCGCTATGATCCGAGTCAACTCCAGGTGGAAGACGCCAATCCACGTCTGGAGGGCATCCAAATTGCTCCAGGTCCTCTGTTGGCGGCTGACGAGCGTTTTGTGGTGACCAACAAGGTAGATGTCACGGCTGGGTTGATCACCTTTGTAGCCACGCTCCTCAACCCAGCACCTCCTGTCAGTGGGCAGGGTGTGTTGGCGACCATTGCATTCCACGTTGTGGGTAATGGTCCCTACTCCGTGGAGATCGTGCGCGCCCAATTGGTCTCATCAAGTTTGACCACCATACCTGTGACGAGCGAGAGCCTTGCGTTATCTGGGCCTTCAGACGCCGGTCTGATGAGCAGACGTGGCATTCCACTATGGGGCTGGGGGCTTCTTGGGATCGGAGGGTTGCTTTTGGTGCTTGTCGCCTTTTCTGTTGCTTATCAAAAGCGTCGCGCAGCCGTCCTCAAAGGTGCCGTTGTTGTGCACAGTAGCAGCGTACCGATTGTGGAGCAGAGCGTCAGCGAAGTGGCTGCCATGCTGACAGAGCAAGGATATCGTGCGATGCAGCAGGGCAATCTGGAACTTGCCCATGAGCTGTTCAGCCGTGCGGTGGAGCGAGATCCTGCAAACAGCAAGGCATGGCTCGGCAAGGGATTAGTGGCACACCAAATTAGCGAAAAGCGCATCTGCTTTCAACGTGTGTTGGCGCTTGACCCCGGTAATCCGGTCGCCCGGGCGGAATTGCAACAACTCGGAGAGGCTAACTGAATGCGCTCCATACCTTATACCCGTCGCCAAGGCATTCGGTTGTGGTTGGGTCTGATTGTCTTCCTGGCATCCATAGTACCGCCCTGCTTGGCTCAATGGGAAGAAAGCGCATCACAGGCGATGCGGGTAGTTGTGGTGTTGCGGCCCCCTCTTGAGTATGCTGACATTGCAGCACAGGCAGAAGTGGTGGCTCAGGCGCAAGATATGGTGTTGGCCAGCGTCTCTCGTGCCGAGTTCCAGCCGCTCTATCGTTACCGCGTCGTACCGGGCTTGGCCGGCATAGTGACCCCACAGGGTTGGCGGACGCTGCTTAGTAACCCGTTGGTACAGGCCGTCGCACCTGATCTACCGGTGCAAGCGGCGTTGAGTGAAAGCGTCCCTGTGATCCGTGCCGACCGTGTGTGGAGTGAGTTTAGGCTCACCGGTGCTGGTGTCAATGTCGCCGTGCTTGACAGCGGATTTGATCCCAATCATCCAGATGTCAATGACAGCGTCGTAGCGCAACATTGCTTCAACCATGGCACTTGTCCACCAGCAGGCACTGACGAGAGTGATAGTGCGCGTGACGAAAATGGGCACGGCACGCATGTCACCGGCATTATCACCGGGCGCGGAATTGTTGCGCCGCGTGGCATCGCACCGGATGCCGGCATCGTAGCTGTTCGGGTGCTCAACAGTGCCGGCAGTGGTTGGACTTCAGACGTGGTGGCGGGTATCGATTGGGTGGTTGCCAATCAGGCGCGTCTGAACGTGCGGATTATGAATCTCAGTTTGGGCGGGGGTGCTTATTCCGGCGTATGCGACACAGCAGATGCCAATAGCATATTGTATGCCTCTGCAATACAGGCAGCGCAACGCGTTGGCATCATCGTGTTTGCTGCGGCGGGTAATGGTGCTATGGCTGATAAAATGATGACACCCGCGTGTATCTCTGGTGTGATATCTGTCGGCGGCACTTATGACGCGAACCTGGGACCATATACATGGGGTGGGGCTAACCCCCTCTGTACTGATACCAGCATAACAGTGGATCAGATCGTCTGTGCGAGCAACAGTAGCTCCGCTTTGGACTTATTGGCGCCGGGGGCAGTAGTCACTTCAGCCGGGCTGGGAGGTGGTGTGAGCAATCGCTCTGGCACGTCTATGGCCACGGCGCACGTCTCTGCTGTAGCTGCTCTGTTGTTGCAGGCGCAGTCAGGACTTTCGGCTGGGCAAGTCGAAAGCACCCTTAAGAAAACAGGAGTACCCATCACTGACCAAAGGAATGGCCGTGTCACGCCGCGGGTGGATGCTTACGCAGCGGTACAGCGGATTACAGACGGAGCAGGGCCTGGAACACCCATTGCCGGCACCGTGCTCTTGCAGGGTCGTAGCGCACACGATGGCACCGCGATCTACATAAGTGGCCAACCATGCGGTTCATCTCTATCGGGTGATCAAGTTGCTACTACAAATGTCCACGGCCATTTCCAACTACAACCGGGGCAGATGGGACAATGTCTGTGGGCAGTACAGTCCGGCTTTGTGAGCGCACAGAAGACTGCACCATCCGGCCTACTTGGCACGGTGGTGTTGCTTGCCGGAGACGTGAATCAAGACAACTCGATCAACATCTTCGACATAGCCGCCGTGGCCGGGAGTTACGGCAAGAGCGACCCACTGACCGACTTCAATGGCGACCACGTGATTAACATCTTCGACCTGGTCCTCGCAGCGGTTAACTACGAGAAGCGCGGCCCATTGACCGATTGGTATTGAAGTGGGGTGTCGGGCTACATAGTGGTTTTTTCGATCTTCTTTCCCCTTTTTGCTCACTTATTGAACCCTGTTGAGGTTTTTCAACACCCTCTTTTGACTCACGTTTATGGGCATCCTATAATCCAATCCCAATTTATAGCTATCTTCTCAGTATCAGTTTCTTGCTCATGCTCTAAGCATTCGGATGGATGATGGAACCTCGTGAGACAGAGATCAGAGATTTAGTACGCCATGTGCTCAATCGCGTGCTGCGCGAGACGGGACGGAGCGAACATAAGCTGCTGACCAGCCAAGAGATCGAGCGGTTGGAACCCGGAAGCAAAGTCCAGATCGAGCCGGGCACCCTGGTCACCCCAATGGCACGTGAGATCGCACTGGCGCGTAAGATTCTCATCGAAGAGGCTCCGGCTAAGGCCGGTCCAGCCACTCCAGCCTCTGCGACAGGTAAGGTGGTGGCCTTGGGGGCGGATCACGGAGGCTATGAGCTCAAAGAGATGTTGAAACCCTTCCTCGCCGAGCTGGGCTATGAGGTGCTGGATGTCGGCACGCATAGCAAGGAAGCGGTGGATTATCCCGATTTCGCCTATGCAGTAGCTCGACACGTGACCAGTGGAGCTGCCTTCCGTGGCATCATTATCGATGGCGCAGGTATCGGCTCGTGTATGGTTGCCAACAAGGTGCCGGGGATACGCGCGGCAATGTGCTATGACCAAATGTCCGCTGTCAACAGCCGTGCCCACAACGACGCTAATGTTCTCACTTTGGGTGCAGGTTTATTAGGCCCTAATTTGGCAAAGCAAATTGTCAAGACTTGGTTGAGCACTAGCTTCGAGGGAGGTCGCCATCAACCGCGCATAGACAAAATGATGGCTATTGAGGCACGACATCTCAAGAAATAGATTCTCATAGCAGAATATCCCATCGCGAGGTGATATGCAGTTAGATCCTAAAACTATTGATTCGCTCGTTGAAGAGATAACGAAACAAGTGTTGGCTGTGTTGAGGGAACAGAGCAGCCGGTCAGGTCCCCTTCAGCGCGCAGTAGACCCTATGTCTCCTTGTAGCCGGTGCGAAGAAAAGGGGGTACAACAGCTCCCTAAAACAATTCGGGATAACGTGGTCCGTCTGGGTATTCCATCAGATGTGCGGATAACGGCCCAAGATCTTGCGCGCTATATCGACCACACTTTGCTAAAGCCGGATGCCACTTATGCCCAAATTGCGCAGCTGTGTGAGGAAGCGCGCCAGTATGGTTTTGCCACGGTGTGCGTCAATCCTGTCAATGTGCAACTATGTAGTCAGCTAGTGCGCGGGTCGGGAGTTGGAGTCTGCTCCGTAGTAGGATTTCCGCTAGGAGCTACACCTACCAGAGTCAAGTGCTATGAAACCCAGCAGGCACTCAGTGATGGCGCGACCGAGATCGATATGGTGATTAACATCGGCGCACTCAAAAGCAAGGATTACGGCTCGGTCAGGGAAGATATAGCCGCTGTTGTGCGTACTTGTCATAACAGCGGTGCCATCTGCAAGGTGATCATCGAGGCGGCTCTATTGACCGACGATGAGAAGATCAAAGCATGTCAGCTGGCTAAGGAAGCAGGCGCCGACTATGTCAAGACTTCAACCGGGTTTGGGCCCGGTGGCGCGACCTTACATGACGTAATGCTGATGCGACAGACGGTGGGAGCGGATATGGGGATCAAAGCCGCGGGCGGGATCAGAACCTATCAGGATGCTGTAGCGATGCTCAAGGCTGGGGCCACCCGCATCGGTGCCAGTGCCAGCGTCAAAATTATGGAGGGCGCTCGCTCAGAATCCTGAAGCGGTAGAGGAGGCGGCCTGTGAGCCGCATTGCTTCCTACATCGATCACACCCTGGTGTGTGCCGATGCCACACCTAAGCAGATCGTTCGCTTGTGTCAGGAGGCATGTGAGCACCGTTTTGCTGCTGTGGCGGTCAACGAAGTGCATGTTCACCTCGCCAGCCGCCTGTTACGCGGAACGGGGGTCTCTGTAGCTTGTGCCATAGGCTTCCCACTGGGCGGCACAAGTACTTGGGTGAAGTGGTACGAAGCGCGCAGCGCACTGCGCGAGGGCGCCAATGAACTCGATATGATGATCTACTTAGGCGCCCTCAAGGATGGCTGCTATGACCTGGTAGAGCACGACCTGACCGCCATAGTACGTCTTTGCCACGATTATGGTGCGCGATGTAAAGCAATCCTGGAATGCGCCTTGTTGACCGAAGATGAAAAAGTGCGCGCATGTCGGCTGGCTGTAGCTGCTGGAGTAGACTTTGTGAAAACGTCAACGGGCTATGGCCCGAGCGGCGCGACGGTGCATGATGTGGCCCTATTACGCCGTGTGGTGCCACCTGCTGTAGGGATCAAAGCGGCGGGTGGCATTCGCACTTATGCGGACGCAATGGTCTTGATAGAGGCAGGGGCAACTCGTTTGGGAATCAGCGCGCAGGCAAGTCTTCGGATCCTCAGCGAAGAACGTCAGCTTATGGAAAGCCTCTAACGTGCTATATTAATGGGGTATCCTGCAATGTACATCGGACGTGTGCGTGGAAGTGTGATGAGCACTATCAAGTTGGAAATCTATGAAGGGCGCCGTTTGCTCATTGTCGATCAGCTGGATTTGAATGGCAATCCAACCGGCGAATATGACATCTGTGTGGATGTCGCCCAGGCGGGGCCAGGTGACATTGTGTTCGTTATCGATGAAGGTAATTCGGGCCGCCAGATCCTTGGCCGTGAGCCAGATGGCGCCGTGCGTGCCGTGCTGGCCGGGGTTGTGGACGAGATCGAATGGCACGCTTAGCCTGGAATTTCGTATTTGATTGAGTGAGGTGGCAAGAAATGAGAATGAGCCGCTTCGTCAAACTGCTTCTGGCGCTGATTGTGGTCATGGTAGTGTCCTTCCTGGGTGGCGGAGCGGCTGCTTATCTCAGTCTGGAACAGATCTCGGTAATCGCACAGCGAACCAATCGTGATGTGGCCGAGATGGCCGTGCATGATTGGTCTATTCTGCTCACCGAACAGCTGAAAAAAGCGTTGGAAACCCAAGCTCGAGACGTTTCTGCTCGGCTTGCCTTGCAGCTCTCTCGTGTTGAGGCGGATGTCGCCTATTTGGCTGACTATGCCACCTACCTCTACAACCATGCCGACACGTTAAAGCGCTATGCGCGTCCGCACCGCTATGGTATCGGTGCCAACGGGGCGTTTTCCAGCCTGAGTGGGGGCGACTATTCGTGGCTGGTGGTGCTCAACCCTGGGCTGGATGAAAAGGGACAAGTGAGCGCCGAGCTACTCCAAGAAATCTATCTGACTGAATATTTGGAGCTTGCTTTTATCAGCATCGGGAAGCGCAATCCACTGGTTGGCCAGGCTTATTTCAACACGCAAAGTAACCTCACCCGCGGCATGCGTTTTGTGGATGGCCAGCCTATCGACATAGATGCCGATACTACTATCTCGCCCGATCAAGATGTGACCACGTATGAGTTCTACTATCTGGCCGATGCACAGCATGACCCTGAACGCAAGCCTGTGTGGACCGGCGTCTATTGGGATCCGGCGGGTATGGGCTGGATGGTCTCCTGCGTTGCACCTGTTTACCGGGGGAATCGAGAGCTGGTCGGTGTGGTGGGCTTAGACGTTACCCTCAGCGAGCTAGGCGAATATGTCGACAATATTCGCGTTCAGCAGACCGGCTTTGCCTTCTTGATGGCGCGCAGCGGTCAGATTATCGCCTTTCCACCTCAGGCTGCTTCGTTTCTAGGTATTGAGGCAGAGCTGGACGGGGAATTTAAATGGGGCCAGCCCCTTTTAATCTATCTGGATCGGGTGAGAGATGACTCGTTTCGCGCGGTGATCGAGCGCATGCGACGCGGTGAGAGCGGTCTGGAAAGCTATACTGCCCCAGATGGCAAGAAGTACTTTTGGGCCTTTCAACTTGTCGAACCGCCGGGATGGAGCATCAGCCTCGTCGCCCCGGCCGAGGAAGTGGTAGCGCTGCAAAATCTGACGCTTGCCCGTCTGGATGAGCATATCGCTCACGGTACAGCAGAGATCACACAAAATATCATCCAGCTGCGGCTGTCCTACACGGCTGCCGTTATCCTGACGCTGTTTTTCGTCACATTAGTTGCTTTTCTCTTGGCTCGTTCTATCAATCGACCGCTCGCCGTGATCAGCCGTGCGGCGCAGGGCTTAGCGCACGGCAATTACGACCAACCGATCCCTGTTCCCTCTCGTGACGAGATCGGAGCCCTAGCAACTACGTTGGAACACATGCGCCAAGCGGTGCAAACGCGTCAGGCAGCTCTGCAAGCAAGTGAGGCGCGCTTTCGCGAGATGGCGGAAATGTTGCCCGACGTCATCTTTGAGTTGGACACCGAACTGAACATTACGTACGTCAATCAAACCGCCTGGCGCCTCTCTGGATACGAGATTGAACAACTTCTCCAGATGCCTCTCAGCGAGCTGTTGACTCCGGATTCGTTAGAGGAGATATTTAAGGCAGCCCAGGAGCTCCGCGCCGGACACCCAATATCTCCTCTGTACCTGAGAGCACGGCGGCGGGATGGCACATTTATCACTTGCGAAGTAGCAGCAATTGCCGTCCGGGATCCTGATGGAAGAGTCACCGGCTTCCGCGGCGTGCTGCGAGATGTCACCGAGCGGGTGCGTGCCGAAGAGCTAAGCTGCGTTCAACGCGACCTGGGCCTGGCGTTGAGCGCTACGGAAGGGGTGACAGAAGCATTCCGTCTGTGCATTGCAGCGGCGCTGCGCGTTTCCGAGGTGGAAAGCGGCGCCGCCTACTTGGTCGAGGAGGACACAGGTGCTTTTTCCCTCATGTATCAACAGGGGATGTCCAAAGAATTCATCGCTCTCACAACCCATAGTGCCCCAGATTCACCGCTGACGCAGCTGCTGATAGCTGGAGAGCCCGTTTATACGCATTGTGAGCATCTGCATGCCCTTTTTAATAATTATAAACCTGAGCATCCAGGTCGGGCCGTTGCCTTATTACCCATACAACATGAGGAACGCGTGATCGCTGGCATCGTGGTGATGTCTTGGACAAAAGATGAGATACCCTTGTATGCGCGCAGTGCTCTGGAAGCTATCGCGGCGGCCGTAGGCGGTGCAGTTGTGCGCATACAAGCAGAAGAAGCGCGACGTGCCAGCGAGGCACGCTATCGAGAGTTGTTGCAACACGCCAGCAGTATCATTCTGCGGGTAGATGCGCAGGGTCGTATCACCTTCTTTAACGAATTTGCCGAGAAGGTTTTCGGTTACACAGCTCAAGAGGTGCTGGGTCGTCATGTCGTGGGCACTATTGTGCCACTGGTGGACTCGGCCGGACGGGCACTGGACTCTATGGTGGAACGCATCCTGCGTGATCCGGAGAGCGGTTATTATAATGAAAACGAAAATATGCGCCGTGACGGTTCACGTCTTTGGGTGGCTTGGACGAACAAACCCATTTACGACGAAAACGGAAAATTGCAAGAGATCCTTTCCATCGGGA
>JASFBB010000334.1:0-10379 GCA_036172345.1 Anaerolineae bacterium | reverse complement strand
GCCCAACGTATGAAACTCTCCATTGGCTGGATGGTCAAGTTCCAGTTCAATCGTTCGCGCACCAATCGCTGTGCATTGCGCCCCCGCTCGGCCACATATTCTGGATGGGTAAATATCTCGTCAATCACGGCGCGGATCGCTTCACAATCCTCCGGATCTACCGTCCAACCGGCATCGTATTCGCGGATGTACTCACTTAGCTCAGAATAGTTGTTATAAATGACCGGCAAACCACACCACATATAGACCACCGTCCGTGTCGTGAAAGCTAGCTCCCGTTCTGAGTTTCGCCTCATTAGATCGAACGCCACGTGTGCGCGTCGATATTCCTCGATCAACTCTTCGTAAGGAACGATCCCTGAGAAAATAACCCGAGGGCTCTGGCACAGCCGGGCAATCAGCTCCTCGAAGATACCTGGATCTACAGGATAGACCATATGACGGCCGCCAAAGAAGCGCAGCCAGCCCTGATTGCGCTGCTCTAGCTCCTCGACCAGGATCGAAAGGCCTAATGAGGGATCCTGCCAAGGCAGAAAAATGCCCCCATAGACAAACGTGAGTTCTTCACGTGGCGAGCGCTGCGGGAGATCCGGAGACATCGAAAATGGAATAGCCGCAGTGCGCTCATGCCGTTCTTGTTCCGTCCAACCTGCCCGCTCAAGCCAGCCCTGGAAATAGCGATGTTGCCAATGGCCAGCGCTGATAAAGTAGTCCGCTTTGCGCAATGCGTTCAATTTGCTTCGGACATTATCCTCCTGTCTACCAAATCCCTGGAATTCGCGTTCCAATAGATGTGGACCGGCTTGGTCAAGGATGATAGGCACCTCAACTTTCTCTGCGTCCATCAGATCTAATAGCGGCCAGTTGCAAACAACCACAACATCCGGATCAACCCGTTGTACTATTTCGTGCATGGTGTACCATTGCCAGGCCAGCTCGGCGACCTCAGGTGGAATAAGGCTCTCCCGCCCCTTTAAAGCTGCGTGAGGCATCGAGAAGATAACCTCGTGCCCTTGGTTTTTCAAAGCTTGACCCAATCCCCAGCTACGCAGCCCCGATCCCACCGTGGGCAATCCTGGATAAGGCAGAATGTCTGAGCTAAAGATCAGGATCCGGCGCGGGATGCCCGAGAAGAGCTCTCGCACGCCAAATGCTTCAGTGACAATATGCTGAGTCCTAGCGCTGACATCAGGCCAATAGCACAAAGGGGCCCGGAAAAGCTTGAACACTTCACTGTCAGGACGCCTTCGATGCTCTTGGATAAAACGTCGTTTCTCCATAAGATAGGGCAGGTTTTCCACAACCTCATGGAAGGCGACAAGCGTGCTGATATCCTCCTTGTCAATGCCCACACGCTTTTCACGGCCTTTCTTGGCACTCTTGATATGGAAGTCTTCAATTTCCAGTTGACGTTTGCGTACGGCCTGTTCCACCAAGCCGCTCGTGGCGCCGAGCAGGACTGCCGGCAACACGTGCCTCAAGCTATCCTCGTGGTAATTCTTGATAACCGAGTAGAGAGCGTTGCGCTTATAGAGCACTCGTTTACGGTAGTCCAAGAAGATGCGCATCGTGCCGTGGTGATGATGATAGACCACTGCTCCGGGAGCAAAGACCACTTTATAGCCCAATACCCATAGGCGCCATCCCAAGTCCATATCCTCATAGTAGATGAAGTACTTCTCATCAAAGCCACCTACCTCCAGAAAAACCTGGCGGTCGATCATCATAGCGCCGCCACAAGCGAAAAGGATTGGCTCTATTTTGGAATAAAGATCCTCAACAAAAGGCTTGCCAAACCCCCCCTGGCAACCATATCCAGCGAAATGTGAAGCGGCGCCTGCAAAGTCAAACTTGCTGCCATCCCAGTTCAGGATCTTAGCCCCCGCGCACACCGCTTCTGGGTCACTCCGAATGGCCGCTACCAGTCCCGTCACAAATCGGCGATCGACACGCATGTCATTGTTTAGAAAAACCACATACTGTCCTGTCGCCTCACGAGCGCCTAGGTTGTTTCCAGCGGCAAAACCTACATTTTCGGGACTGCGCACCACGCGTACTTGCGGGTAGCGAGCCTGGATAAACTCAACCGAACCATCACTAGAGGCGTTGTCCACCACCATCAGCTCCAATCGATCCGCCGGGTAATCCAGCTGCAACAAGGATGGCAAGCACCCTTCCAGATGTTTACGGCCGTTGTAATTGAGCACAATGATGGTTACTGTAGGGTAGTCTGTCATAGCCCGATCACCCGTTCGCCCACGTTTTAATCACTGCCTTTATCAGCGCCTCCAAATCAAACAGCGACGCAGCCGCCCACAACGGTGGCTGCCACCTGTCCGGAACCACATTCGGTGGTATCCCATAGGCTGCGCTCATCACCAGTTCTCCGCCTAGAGGGCAATCCCCCCACTGCAAAGCTCCACTGCGACGACCCGCTCTGACATACCGCCAGAGGTAGAAAGTATCGCTGGCACAGGCATTCGGCGCTTGAACAGTTAGCTGATAAGATTGGTTCTCCGTCTTGCCCATTGGCTCAAACTCTAGCTTGAGCACTCCCACAACAGGTATGTCATACGGTCTGATGACACGTTCCAACAAAATACAATTCGGATCACCCGCTGCCGTTAAGGTGATATAAAGTGGGGAGCTCAGCGGATAGGGCTGGTTCTCCACTAAGATCGATACACTGCACAGATTGTCGCCCTCAGCCACAAAGGTCTGTACGACGGGTTGTTGCCGCAAGGGAGGGAGTCGCTTGATGATACGTCCGCCTAGGACACGCACAGAATGCAGCCGCTGCCAGATTCTGAACAGCGTCCTCACCCATCCACCTCGACGCTGCCGAGAGAGCTGAGTTCTAAGCCATTCACACTCAATCCGAAGCTGCGCGAATGTCGCCGCTATCGTTTGAGTGTGCTCCACTTCCGCTCGAACCTGATCCGCTTCCGCTATCTGACCGCGCATCTCCAAAGACTGAGCCCGCAGGTCGACGTTCTCCTTACAGAGATGCCAAAAGCGCCTCTCATACTCACGCACCAGCCGTGATGGTGAAACCTTTCTCCTGCGAAAGCGCACCGCCCACGGCAGAATGAAGCTGGCATCAAAATCCACATCGCGGAAGAACCCATATTGAGCAAACATCTCTGCCCAATGCTCTGGTGGTTGCACATTAAGATGGGTCACTTCCTTGTAATCAAAGGGGGTAGAAGAGAACAGAATATCGTCGGTATGTTGGCAGAGATTGGCGATAGCTTTGTATGATTCAGCCGCTGGCATATGCTCTAGAATCTCAATGCACACGATCAAGTCATAACGTTGCGGGAACGGATCAGTGATTGAGCCCACCCAACAAAACGGGCGAATGTCTGGGTGCACGCGTGCGATAGCATATTCGGAAATGTCCACGCCATAGCACTCGACGCCACGCTGACGTAATGCTTCCACTAGGAGCCCCATCGCACAGCCGGCATCCAGAACCGTGTGAGGCGCGATTCGGGCAACAATTTGATCGGCGATCGCCCCGAAGAAGGACAGCCAGTGCGGATCTCGCTGATACGGACGACCACAATCATGGGCGTAATAATAAGCATCGTATAATCGGGCATAATCACGCGAGCTCATGGAACCGACCCGGCTTCCCCCTCCGCCCAGCACCACTCACCCTGTAAGGTTATAATTCCGTATCGCTCAGCACAACCGGGCACAACCCTCAAAGGATACAAGCGATCATGATAGTCGAACATCTGGGTATCACACCAGTCCACAACCGCCACCGATACATAATACGTCCCTTCCAACAATGGCAGGAACGGCACTGTATAACGCACGACACCCTCCCCACGAATCAGTGGGATCTCATACTGGGCAAATTGCGTGTTGGGCCCTGTGACGTGCACCCCATCAGAACGATGAATAGCGATGCCGAATACGGGCCGTTCAATCACTTTGTGTGCTCGGTAGCGCATCTCAATGGTGAGCGACTCGCCAGTGCTGAAGAAGTCACGCAAATGCCCTTCACCGTCCAGAAATCGCACTTCCTCGATGGCCACTTCACCCGTGCCGTGCCGACAGTGCTCACGACGCGCTGCCAGTGCCGCGCTCGCGACATAGGAGTGTGTGGCATATTCACCCACGACAGCCTCGGGAGAACCATCCGCCACGATACATCCTCTCTCCAACCAGATGGCACGTTGACACAACCGACGCACCGCGTTTAGATCATGGGACACGAATATGATGGTGGTGCCATTTGTGCGCATTTGATCAATGCGCTCCAGGCACCGGCGCTGAAACGCCGCATCACCGACCGCCAGCACCTCATCCACCAGCAGGATCTCAGGCTCGACATGCACGGCGACCGAAAAACCCAGCCGCACATACATCCCAGACGAGTAATGCTTGACCGGCACATCGATGAAACGTTCCATCTCGGCGAAAGCGATGATATCATCCAGCCGGCGCGTTATCTCGCCTCGACGCAGGCCCAGAATGGCGCCGTTAAGATAGATGTTTTCGCGGCCGGTCAAATCCGGGTGAAATCCGGTGCCCAACTCGAGCAAGGCACCCACTCGGCCATTGACAACGATACGCCCTGAGGTGGGATCGATAATGCGCGAGATGAGCTTCAGCACTGTGCTCTTCCCGGCGCCGTTGGGGCCGACCAGCGCCACCATCTCACCCTTCCGGACCTCAAAGCTCACATCGGATAATGCCCAAAAGACCTCTCGTCGCCCGTTATCTTGACCCTGCAGCAGTCGGATCACCAGCTCTTGGAAGGAACGGGCACGGTGATGATGCAGCACAAAACGCCTGGAGACGTGTTCAAATCGAATAGCCGTGCTCACCGTCTTCCCGACCTCTGAACCATCGCCGCCCACAGGTCTAAACTTCTTCCCCAAATAATCGCTTATACCGGAAGAACACCAGCATCCCGATTATAAACACACCCAGCGCTGTGAGTGCTGTCCGGCCGAAAAAGTCGAGCGCTGGCGGTGCGCCTCCAAAACCGCTGCCATAAAGAATCACACGGTAGGTAGCAATCAAAGACGCCATCGGATTCATCATGTACATCCCACGCCACACGTCAATGGTAAGTGACCCCAGATGATAATTGCGCGGCAGGATATCAATCGGGTAGAAGATCGGCGTCAGGAAAAACCAGGCGAGCATAGCCACTTCCATAATCACTTGAGTATCCCGATAGAAAACATTCACAGTCGACAGGATGAGTGCTATTCCGCAAGTGAAGATAATTTGGACGATGATAACCACAGGCAACAGCAATGCCCATGGCGTGACCGGCATCTGAAAAACCAGAATAAAAGCAAACAACACGATCAGGGCGATTAGGAAGTTGACGAGATTTGACAACACAACCGAAAGGGGTAACACCTCGCGTGGGAAGTACACCTTACGGATAAGTGGTGCGTTATCCACAATGCTGCGAATGCTTCCGATCACCGAGGCCGAAAAGAAATTCCACGGCAGAAGACCGCATAGGACAAATATGGGGAACTTTTCTATGTTAGAAGGCGTCATAACGGTGAATACAAGGGTGAACACGGCCATCATCAACAGTGGATTGCCCAACGACCATAAGACGCCAAGCACAGAATTGCGATAACGCACTTTCAGATCGCGCACTACCAAGGTGAGGAGCAGCTCACGGTAGCACCACAACTCACCCAGATAGGAGAACACGGCACGTACCACGTGAAGTGGTTTTTGGGTGACCGGCAGCTCTGCGTCGGCCACAATGATGGTTTGCGAGCCTTTGCGCTCGATCAGGGTCACAGCGGTTGTTCTTCTCCTGGCGATCAGTATGCTATGAGGCTCCTGCCATCAGAGGGCAGCGATTTATTATGATGGACTCAGGTGCCCAAAAAGGCAAATTTGCGCGATAGAAGGGCTTTTGTTTGGCTGCGTCAGCGTTATTGCAGTATACTGTCGATCGGGAACGTCAGACAGGACGTAGTTCCTGCCTGGACATAAGGAGATGCGCAAGACCATGGACTTTCAAGAGCTGCTAGATCGTTATAAGAAACTGCGTGCTGACTTCGACGCTGGAAAGATCGACGAAGAAGAGTTCCAGGAAGAAATCGAAGGATTGCAGATCCGGGACGAACAAGGCTATTATTGGACCATCGGAGCGCAGAGTGGCAAGTGGTATCGCTACAACGGCGTGGAATGGGTTCAAGAAACTCCACTCCCTATGACCAAGCATCAGGGACGCGGCATTCCCGAAGCGGTATCGCGCTTGTCCGGACTCCGCGAGGAGGTGTCCTCCGGGTGGACATCTCGCTGGTTGTACACCGGATGTGCCGGGTTTCTCCTGCTGGTGGTTCTTGCCCTTCTGATCGTACTGCTGGCCAATGTTTTACAGGACAGAGGGGTGCGGGTGAGCCAGGCACCCACACCCACGCTTGCTTCAGCGTTGCCGATCGCAACTCCCACTCCAGCACCTACACCCAGTGCAACACCCACCCTCGAGCCTACCCCGACACAGCTCGCACTGCAGACGTATTCCAGCAGTGCTTTTGGGTTCACGCTCCAGTACCCAAGCACCTGGCAAGCCAAAGAGACAGAACAACACCTCGTCCTAGCACCTGATGAGAAAGGATTGAACAGCTTGCTGGGAGATCGCCCACTCCTCAGATTTGCCTCCTTTGTGGTACAAGTCGAGGGCGGAGGCATTGTGGATACCCCATCAAGCGTTCTAAACCGGATCGTCGCAAGCTTGCCAATCGATCCAAGCTCCAGTGAGACCGGGACACGTGCTATCAACGGGGTCGAATGGGCCATCAGCCAAGTCAAGCTAACCCCCAACGAAAACGTCGGGGATATGACCGCTTATGTGGCAGCCACAGTATATAACGATACTGCCTACACCGTCGTAGCTGCAGCGCCCAGCACAGAATGGAGTCGTGAGGCACTCATCTTCCAAAAAATGTTCGACAGCATACGCTTCATGGCACCACAAGCACGTGCAGCGGGGACCATCACGGCACCTGCCACTTCTGTGGCATTTGAGAGTGCAATCCCTTCGCCCACAGCGACGAGGACACTTATCATTACAGAAGCCCTGCCTACGGAAACTCAAACGCCTGCCCCCACGGAAACACCCACGCCGGTTATCCATGTGGTACAATCGGGCGACACGTTGCTGGCTATCGCCGCCCGGTATGGAGTGAGCGCACGAGACCTGCAAGCAGCCAACGGAATAGAGGATCCCACCAAACTCCAGATCGGCCAACAGCTCATCATCCCGGTCGGCGGCTACGTGCCCTCAGGCGGCGATGTTGCCGAAATAGGCACCCGGGCTATAGCAACACCCACCCGAGCTGCTGAAGTGGCTGCGCTGCCCACTGAGACGGGCACCGAGACGAGCCTACCCACACCGAGCACAACCCCAACCCAAGCGCCCCGCCCGACTCCGCAGCCTGCAGAACCGGTATTGAGCGGCAAGATCGTTTATCCTGTCTTCGTGCCCGATCGAATGCTTCAAGGGCAAATGGGCAGTTATGACATTTATATAAGGGATCTTCAGGGCGGTGAACCACAGCTGATAGCTTATAATGCCAGTCAGCCTTGCCTAAACATGGGCGGCGACTTATTGGCCTATAAAAGTTGGGATTCGACCGCGCGAGGATTGGCTTTCCTCACCATTGGGGGCGGCAGAAATGGTTTACTGACAAACTATATCGAGGATGGACTGCCCTACTGGGATCCCAGCTCAATCACGCTGGTGTTTACCTCGCGTCGTGAGGGAGATCGCGTGCCGCGGATGTTCCGTGTGAATCAGACAAATAATCAGGAAGCCGGTTTTGGGCTCATTGCCGAGTACGCTAGCGTCTTCCCAGATGGGCGAATCGTGTACAAAGGCTGCACGGTGGAAGGTGCGTGTGGTCTTTTCATGGTCAACGCAGAGGGCGTAGGCGCTACTAAGATAACAGATAACACCAGCGACACAGCGCCGGCACCGTCGCCAGATGGAAGTAAGATTGCGTTTATGTCTCTCACGCGCGAAGGGGCTGGCAATTATGAGATCTATATTATGAATAGCGATGGGCAGAACATTGTGCGCCTGACCAACAACTCGGCCAATGACGGGTTACCCACCTGGTCCCCAGACGGCAAAACGATCGCTTTCGTGTCGGATCGCGACGGAACCTGGGGCATATGGGCTATGAACCCAGACGGAAGCAACCAGCGCAAGCTATTCACAATGCAAGGGTCGCCGGACGGGATTGTGGGAGCCGAGCTCCTCTCCTCGCGCGGCTGGCTGGAAGAACGCATCTCCTGGAGTCGTTAGGAAGAGGTGCTACTACTTGCAAGCCAACCATCAACTCAGCCAGCACGAAAAATGTGCACGATGCGTTGCAGGTTTATCTACAATGTTTCACCCCACGTGAACAGACACTCGTTGTCAGCCAAAGGGACAGTTAAAAAACCCTGCCAGTGATTGGAGTTATGCGGTACAAGTAGCCATCTTTCAAACGCGCTCCTTGACATCTTCCGCGGTGTATAATATAATCTGGCATGACCCCTCCCCTATGGGGAGGGTATCTCCCTCAGAAGATGTGGAAGTGGACGAGATTTCTCAGGAAATTATCGAACGATTAAAGAATATCGAAGGACACGTGCGCGGCATCCAACGTATGGTCGAAAACGGGGAATACTGCATCGACGTGGTCACCCAAGTTTTGGCAGTGCAACGCGCGCTGCACAAGGTGAACCGATTGGTGCTCGATCGTCACCTGCACACCTGTGTCAGCACGGCGATGAGCAGTCAAGATGCCGCAGAGCGTGAAAGGGTCATCGCTGAGATTATGGATGTCTTTGAAGCAACCAGTAAATTGTGAGCGACAGAGCGATCTGATATGGAGGAAAGAGATGACAACTACGCGCACGTTTCGGGTGCCCAACATCTCGTGCGCACATTGTGTGCACACCATTGAGCGAGAATTGGGCGAGCTGACAGGCGTCACATCCGTCCGCGCTGATCAATTCAGCAAGATGGTAACGGTAGAATGGCAAGAAACGCTTGCCACGTGGGAAGATATCTATGCACTGCTGCGGGAGATCAACTATCCACCGGAGATAGATTAGTGCTTATGAGCGTCACCGATCGAAGAGCCCATAGGCGGGAAAGGAGAGGTGGACAGGCCTATGGAAGCACATCAAGATAAAGTAAACACGGAACCGAAAGAGACACGTTCATCTCGTCTGACATGCGCAGATTGCGCTGTGGACATCGACAAATTGCTTGCTGAAATGGAAGACGACGAGCCATCTGCCAAAAAGAGCAGCCAGCTCGTGTTCGATATCTCGAATCTCGGCGCGGGGACGCTGAACAGCGCCTCGGAGGAGGCAATTCGTGACACTGAACAAGGCCAAGATTGAGCTGCCTATAACTGGCATGACATGCGCTAATTGCGCCGCCACGATTGAGCGCACACTTACGCGCAAAGTGCCCGGTGTGATCAGCGCTGCGGTCAACCTGGCCACCGAAAGGGCGACGGTGGAGTACATCCCCGATCAAGTCACACGGCGCGATCTGGTGGCCGCTATCGAACGTGCCGGCTATGGCGTGCTGGAAACCGAAGAAGCTGGCTCGGAAGACACTGAACAGCGAGCGCGAGCAAGAGAAATTCGCGCTCAGACGCGCAAATTCTGGGTCGGTGTTCTCTTCACACTGCCCCTTTTTGTGCTCAGTATGGCGCGCGATTCTGAGATACTGGCCCCCTGGGCACACCAACCGTGGTTCAATTGGTTGTTGTTAGCCCTCGTGACGCCGGTGCAGTTCTACGTGGGCTGGGATTACTATATTGGCGGCTGGAAGGCGTTGCGCAACGGTGCCGCTAATATGGACGTGTTGGTGGCAATGGGTACGTCGGCTGCCTATTTCTACAGTATGCTGGTGACAGTTGCCTGGATATTGGGACAAGGTAGTTGGGGCGATCACGTCTATTTTGAAATTGCCGCGGTGATTATCACGCTGGTCAAACTGGGCAAGCTGTTAGAGGCACGAGCACGTGGACGTACCAGCGCCGCTATCCGGCAACTGATGGAGATGCATCCCAAAACAGCCCGTGTGATCCGTGCAGATCAAGAAATGGAACTCCCCATTGAACAGGTGATTGTCGGTGATGTAGTGCTAGTACGGCCAGGTGAGCGCATCCCGGTGGACGGGATCGTCTTGGAGGGGCATTCGGCGGTAGACGAAAGCATGCTCACTGGCGAAAGCATCCCGGTGGACAAAGGGCCGGGAGATCAGGTGATCGGAGCCACTATCAACAAGCAGGGCTTCTTGAAAGTGCAAGCCCGCCGGGTGGGTGCTGAGACCGTCCTAGCGCAGATTGTCCAATTGGTGCAACAAG
>JASFBB010000333.1:0-3114 GCA_036172345.1 Anaerolineae bacterium | reverse complement strand
CGTAAGTAAGCGGCCCAAACCGCGCCGTGCGCGTCAGCAAGCGGCACATCAAACCGCTCCCTGACGGTCGCGGCTCGGATGGGGTTTGCGACGAGGGTGGGGTGCGTTACCCCCTTCTGGAACGGACGTGCTGCCGCCCGGGAAGGGGGCTGCTTGTCACTTCTTGGCGGCAGGTTCAGGGGTCTCTTCCAGCTCGCGGATGGCGCTGTCCAGCAGGCTGCGCACTGCCAGGAGCATCTCCTTGCGTGCGGCGCGGGTGTGCATCTTGAATTTCTCAGGCAGCGCGGGCGGCCGGCACCTCAACGAACTGCGTAACCCCCGAAACCCTTCCCGCAACCATTCTTCCAGGTCAAATTCCTTCTCTTCCGCTTGGGATGCTTTGGCACTCATCGTCTCACCTCCTGAAAAACATCCTGCTAAACCAGACCGTTCACCTCGCTTCCCCTTTATGGTGCACCTTTTTGCCCACAATGGCAATAATGCCCGTTCCGATGGGCAGGTTCACCCGGCGCAGTAATTGCGCCTCGAGCCAACCCACCGCCGTCAGTATCGCGTTCACCAGCGGTGGCGCCGGCTCCATCTCGACCTGATATGCCTCGGCGCTCAGATGGTGCGAGCGCAGCCGAGGCGTCCGAGCGCCGGCGCGCCGGACGAGGATCAAGGCGGCTGCCATAGGAAAGACGAGGAAGTTGTTGTAGCTCATGCGCCAGATCTCGAAGCCAACCTGGTGCAGTTTGGCGTGCAGCTCAGGGATGTCATATCGCCGCACATGGGCGTTGAGGACGTCGTTATAGCTCCACAGCCACATCAAGGCAGGCACGGTGACGACAAGGTAGCCGCCCGGCTTGAGCACGCGGTACGCCTCGCGCAAGATGCTCAAATCGTCCTGATTGTGCTCGATCACGTCCAGGGCGGTGACAATGTCGAAAGCGGCGTCCGGGTAGGCCAGGCCGCGGCTGGCGTCGCCCAGGTCCACATCGTAGCCGCGCTGTCGGGCCACGACGGCCGGACGCGCGTCAATCTCGACGCCTCGCACGTGCCCATAGCGGCTCAGATGATGGATCATATTGCCGGCGCCGCAGCCGATGTCCAGCAGGCGCAGGTCGCCGTCGCCGTGCGGCAGGGCATCCATCAGGTGGAGCAGCGCGCGCGTGCGGCTGGCAAACCACCAATGGCGATCCTCTTCCAACCGCATCGGGTGGCGCGTGTCGCTTAAGGGCTGTCGGCCTATGCTTCCCACCCGCAAGGTGGTAAACTCCTCGCACAATTGCGGTAATTCGGTGTGCAGTGTACACCAAGATTCGGCCGCGGGCAACTGAGCGCAACATCCCGCTTCGTACCAAGATCGTGAGGAAGCAGATGTTCTCTTTCAGCGCGGAGATCGCACAGCACGCAGAGGTTTTTCACCATTCTCTGCGATCTCTGCGTGCTCTCTGCAGTAAACCTCAGCCACTTGCTGACGCGCGCGGCTCGGCTGACGTACCCCATCCTGCCGCTGTCTCAAAGCCTGCCTATAAAGGGCCACCCCTCCGTTGACATCTCCTTCCAGATGGACTAATATTCTCTCACCCGAGCATGCCCTTTGCGCCCGGCAAAGGGGGTGCTCTCGAACTCTTCTGAGGGAGTGTATCTTTTGAGAGGAGATGCCTGCTCAATGAACATTGCGGATGTCTTTGACGAAATGGTGCGTATGTTTCCTGCGGAAAAGGCGGCCGGTCTGCGCGCCCGTTTCCTGTTTCGCCTGAGCGGAGAGGAAGGGGGCGAGTGGACGATCACCATCGCCGACCAGCAGTGCAACGTCACACCCGGTCCTGCCGAGAAGCCGGATGTCACACTCTCGATGGACGCAGCCGACTTTATTAAGATGGTGCGCGGCGAGCTGCAGCCTGTGGTGGCCTTTATGCAGGGCAAGCTCAAACTGCAGGGCGATATGAACAAAGCTATGCAGCTGCAAGAGCTGTTCGCCAGCCCCGGCAGCGACCGCTGAGGCACGTTCTGCAGAGCAGCGCGTCTTGCCTTAACATCGCGGCGGCGGATGCACATTCCCCAAGGGTGGGATGTCATCTTTCAAAAGGGTCCGCACAATGCGCTACCTGGTGCTTTCGGACGTACACGCCAACCTGTTTGCGCTGCAGGCGGTATTGGAGCATGCCCAGGGGCGTTATGACCAGGTTTGGTATCTGGGTGACGTCGTAGGTTACGGTCCGCATCCCAACGAATGCATCGAGGTGCTGGCCGGTCTGAACTGTTTGGGAGTCGCAGGCAACCACGACTGGGCTGTGTTGGGCAAGATGGAGCTGGACTATTTCAATTCCGCCGCCGCGCACGTGTTGAAATGGACGCGCGGCGTTTTGACTCCCTCCCATCTGCACTTCCTCGAGTCGCTCGGCGAGAAGATCATCCCGGCAGCGCATTTCACGTTGGTGCACGGCAGCCCGCGGCAGCCCATCTGGGAATATGTGCTGAATCGGGTGGATGCCACCTGCGTCCTGGGCTATCTTACCACACGCTATTGTTTCCTCGGGCACACACACATACCGGTGATCTTCCAATCCGCTTCTAAGCCTGGGGTTCTCTGTCATGAGATACCGCTGCTTGCCGATGCAAGCACGCGCGCATTGACGGAAGAGGCGCTGCTCATCAATCCGGGCAGCGTGGGGCAGCCGCGCGATGGCGACCCGCGCGCCAGCTATATGATCCTCGACGAGGAGCGGTACATCCTCGAGCACTTTCGCGTGGAATATTCCATCGAGCGCACGCAGCGGGCCATGCTCGAGCTGGATTTCCCGATGCCGCTCATCTACCGGCTGAGTCTGGGGCGCTGAGGGGGAGGGCCCTCACCCCCTACCCCCCTCTCCCGACGCTGCGGGCGAGGGAGCAATCCCCTCCCGCGTGCAGCGAAGGCTGGGATGGGGCACTCCTTGACGGGCGCGGCGCGCGGACAAATTGAACCGAGCCGCGGGCGTAAGCAAGCGGTTAGCAAGCAACCCAAACCGCTCCCTGACGGTCGCGGCTCGGATAGTGGTCGCGGCTCGGATATACTAAACCGAGCCGCGCGCGTAAGTAAGCGGCCCAAACCGAGCCGCGTGCGTGAGCCAGCGGCCAGAATACCGC
>JASFBB010000332.1:0-10520 GCA_036172345.1 Anaerolineae bacterium | reverse complement strand
GATAGCACGGCGACGCTTTTGGCTGGCACTGGGTGTCTGGGCCAGCGTCGCATTGGTGGCTTTCCTCGCGCTGTGGCCTTCGGCGTGGCGCAATCCTGCTGGTACCATCACCTTGCTCGTGGACAATGCTCTGATTGCGATGCGCACCAACCACCCCACCAGCGGCGTCTTTCTCGGAGATGGTCCGGGTGACCGCAGTCCACTCTACTACCTGGTCAGTTTGCCGTTCCACCTGACCCCACTGGGCAGTTTCGGCCTGCTGGCCGGCCTGTATCTGACATTGCGCGGGCGGCATCGCATCCAAAGCGCACATTTGGCGCCGCTGTTGCTCTCGCTGTGGGCGTTTCTCCTTCTCTTCCTCATTCCGGTTTCGCTCACCGGGCGCCGCGGTGACCGCTACATCTTGCCGCTCTATCCCCCGCTATGCCTGATGACGGCAGTGGCGCTAGAACAGCTCACCTGGCGGCGCAACCCCGGAAGCACTCCAGCAACGCTCGGGCGGGCATCCGCATATGACGCTGTGCCTGTGGCGCGCATCATCGGCGGACGCACCGCGCGGATGCCCCTTGGGTTCGAAAAGGTACACACCTTCCTAGGCCGCGTTCGGGCACGTGCCGAATGGGTGCTGGCGCTGGCGTTAGCGGTCCAGACCATCAGCGTGCTTGCCTTGCATCCTTACTATTTCGACTACTTCAACCCGCTGATAGGCGGTGGCAGCGTGGCAATGCGTTATATCAATATCGGTTGGGGTGAAGGGCTCGACCAGGCGGCTGCTTACCTCAACGAGCAGCCGGATGCGACGCAGAAAACGGTAGCAGCATGGTACAGCTGGCAATTTGCCCCGTTTTTCAAGGGGAAGACAGTCGACCTTTCCAGCATCGAAGTGGCACTGCGGGCTGATTACGTCGTCTTCTACATCAATCAGCTGCAGCGTGGCTTTCCCAGCGCCGAGCTGCTGGAATATTTTCGGGCGCGCCAGCCGCTCCACACGGCGTGGCTGAACGGCGTGCCCTATGTGCACATCTATCCCGGCCCGATCGTCAGCACAACGCCGCCGTCGAGCATCCAGCATCCGGTGGATGCCACATTGGGTGGTGCGGTGCACCTGATGGGCTATGATCTGGTAAACGGGGAAGTGCATGCCGATGAGCCCCTCTTCATCACACTTTATTGGCAGGTGCTGGCGACTATTCCGGGAGACTACAACGTTTACGTGCGCCTGACGGACGATTCGGGCAATGTGTTTGGCCAGGTGGATCGGCTGCCTCTGGGTGGCCTGTTGCGCACCGACAAATGGCAGCCGGGCATGTACATCCGCGATGACTATCGGCTGCGGTTACGACCGGGTGCGCCGCCGGATGTTTACTACTTGGAGGTCGCGATGTACTCTTTCACCACTGGTGAGACCTTCGGCCTGGCGCGCAACATCGGGCGGGTCGAGGTGACGCCGGCGCGCACTTTTGCCAGTGTGGAAGAGCTGGCCATTGAGCGTCCGCTGCGCACCGAGCTGGCGCCGGGCGTGGAGCTCCTGGGCTACCGGCTGGGCGCCGCCAAGCTCGGTCCTGGTGAGCGTTTGCCGATCACTCTTTATTGGCACGCGAGCGGGCGCCCTGCCACTGACTATGCCGTTGTCTTCGAGGCACGGAGCGTCGGAGGACGGGACGGAGGTGCCTGGACAGAGACGCTGGGTTCGGAGCTCTACCCGACGCACAAGTGGCGGCGTGGCGAGGTGCTGGTGAGCATGCACCAGCTACAGATGCCCCCCTACGCGCGCACCGACACCTATATGCTCACCGTACGCTTGTTGGACACCGCCAGCGGCCAGACAATCGGCCACGAGATCCTGGGCAAGCTGGAGTTTGTCGAGCGGCCGCGCTATTTCGAGACGCCGCAGGTGCAGTATCCAGTGGGCGCCAATCTGGATGATGTCGCGCAACTGATCGGCTATGATCTGCCCCAGCACAGCGCGCGCGCCGGAGAGACTTTCCCGCTCACCCTATACTGGCGTGCCCTGGCTGAGACGCGTACGTCGTACACTGTTTTCGTGCATGTGGTGGGGCCAGACGGGGTCATCCGCGGGCAGTGGGACAGCATCCCCGGCGCCGGCACCCTGCCCACTACGGGTTGGATCAAAGGCGAGGTGATTACCGACCGTTACATGGTGCCGATGGCGTCGGACGCACCGCCGTGGGAGTACACTATCCTGGTGGGGATGTACGACCCGCGCACCGGCGAGCGTCTGAAGGTGAAGGACACCACACGCGATGCATTGGCATTGGGCACAGTGAGGGTGGAGTGAGAGGTTGAAACCCAAGCGTCATCTTCTAACCCGCGAGCTCATCATCCTGGCCGGCTGCGTGCTGGGCACACTGGTGTTGACTTACCCTATGTCGGTCAACCTGGCCACGATGGTGCCCGATCTCACCGATCCATTGTTAAGTGCCTGGCGGCTGCACTGGGTAGGTCACACCCTCCTTGCCGGCATAGACGCATTGTCCCGCCTGTTCAATGCCAATATCTTCTACCCCTATCCGCTGACGTTGGCCTACAGCGAGCACTTTCTGGGTGAGACGCTCGTCAGTTTGCCTCTGCTGTGGATAGCCGACAGCCACATGGCAGGCCTGAACCTCTTGGCAATGCTCTCTTTCGTCCTGACTGCCTATGCTACCTATCTGTTCATCGCCGACTGGTCGCGCAGCCGCCTCGCCGGTCTGATCGCCGGTTTCTTGTTTACCTTTTCACCGTTCCGCTTCGGGCACATCTTGCAGCTGGAGTTGTTGGTGACGCAGTGGATGCCACTGACCCTGTTGGCACTGCGCTGGCTAGTGTGCCATCAGGATGTTGCTGGCTCCCCATCCCGTCACCGGGTTGCGTTATACTTGGGCCTGCTCTTCCTGAACTTGCAAGCGCTTTCCAGCTTCTACTACACCACCTATCTGTTGCTGGCCTGTGCCGCCTTGCTGATGGTCTGCATCCTGACCGCTCAGGTGCACGGGCGCTGGGGGCTGTTGCGCGATATGGCGATCCTGGCTGTGGTCACCGCGGGGATCAACTGGCCGATTTGGAGCAAATACCTGGAGTTCAGCCAGCTGATGGGCGCTATCCGCGCTCCGGGCGAGGTGCGCGTATATAGCGCAGCGTTTATGGACTATCTCACCACCATCCCGCACAATTTGTTATACGGCTGGACCTTTGGTCGGTGGCAGGCGCCTGACCATCAGTTCCAACCGCTGGCGCCGACCGGCATCGTGGGATTTTTGCTGGGGATCGGTGGTCTGATCGTGCTCTTGAAACGTGCGCCGAGGCAGGCAAATCGGCAGGCGCTTGGTCTCTGCCTGGCCGCGACGATCCTGCTCGGTTTTATGCTCTCCCTTGGCACGAATGAAGCGGCCCTGGGCAGCGCCTTGGCACCTTGGCTGTCCTCCGTGCTGCCTTACCGGTGGTTGTATGAATATGCACCTGGGTTCACCGGCATGCGGGTGCCGGCGCGGGCAGCTGTGTTGGTGGCGTTCGGCCTCTCCGGCCTGGCCGGCGTGGGCGGGGCGTGGCTGGTGCAACGCTTGCTAAAGCGTTCCAGTCTTTCGCCCAGGCAACGCTTGATCCGGGGAACTCTGCCAGTGCTGCTCGCCTTGGCGGGGGTGGTGGAGTATTGGTCAGTGCCGTTGAGTGGGCCAGAACTTCCCGCAGGGGGAACGCCGCCGGAAGTGTACACCTGGCTGCGGCACACTGCCACGGATGCGGCCGTGTTGGAACTGCCCCAGCGTGGCCACGCCGATTTCACGTATGAATACTACTCCACGTATCACTGGCGGCGTCTGGTCAACGGCGCAACCGGTTATACACCTCCGGCACACCGCGAGATGCGCAATTGGTTCAAAATCTTTCCCGACTGGCGCAGCATTGATGCAATCCAGCAGCTGGGCGTGGACTACGTCATCTTGCACGCCGATGACTTCGATCAGAACTCGTGGGAACAGCTCCAGGCACAGTTGCCGTGGTTCCTCCCCGCTTTCGATGCGCTATACGACATTGGCACGAGCCGTGTGCTGCACGTGGCGGAGCCCCAATGTCGCCTTGACTATCAGAATGTGACGGCTGATCTCTCAGTTTCTGTGCAAGAGCGCGGTGCGACCGCTGTGGTGACGGTACACAATCACAGCGCGGCCAGCTTTGTCGCTGATGTCACGCGCCCCAGCCGGCTGACCCTCGACGGCCGAAGCGTCACATTGTTTTTGGAGCCACTAGTAGTGCCACCCAATGAGAGCCGCAACGTCACAATATCCTTGCGCGGTAACATAGCCCGTGGAGGACGCTGGGAGGCACACCTTGCCACACTGGGGCGTACCATCATCGCCGGTGAGTCGTCCTTACCGACGAGCATGCCCTCTGTTGTGACACCACCTATAGCTCCCCTGGAGCTCCAGTTCCTTGGTGGCGCGCGTCTGTTGCGCTACAGCGTAGCACCTGATCCACTGCGCGTATGCAGCCATCTGGTGGTCACACTGCACTGGCAGGGAGGTATCGCCGATGACACCGTAGTAGTAGAGCTGGTGGATCGCTTTGGACAGGTGGTGATGAACAGTTCCGGCCAGCCGTGGCGCTCAGGTGAGACCACCGGGGTTGACGTGCATCGTATGTCGCTGCCGGGCGCGCTGCCGACGGGAGCATACAGCCTGCGGGTGCGCCTGCTCAGGTCGGACGGCACGGATCGCCCCATCGTGACTGCTCCAGGTCAGACGGTCGAGGTCACGCAGTTGCCGGGCTTGCCTGTGGTCATTCATCCACAGCCGCCCACGCTCGCATTGGAAACAGCACCCCTGGCACATTTTGCCAACGGGATCGCACTGGTGGCAGTGGATCTCCCTGAGATATCCCTGCATCCGGGCGAGTGGCTGCGTTTTGCCCTGTTCTGGCGCGCCGAGACATTGCTCAAGCGGGAAGTAACCATTTTCACCCAGCTGATCGGCCCGGACGGACGTGTGTGGGGACAACAGGACAACCCACCGCGGGGAGGATGGTATCATGTCACTCTGTGGCTCCCCGGCGAAGTGGTGCGCGATGATTACGCCTTCCGCCTTAATCCGGCGGCGCCATCCGGCCCTTATCAGCTGGTGATTGGAATGTATGACAGCCAGACGCTGCAACGTCTTAGCGTTGAGCTGCCCGGAGGTGCCACAGCGGATCACGTGGTGCTGCGCACATATGAGGTCAGTGATAAACACTGATTGTGTATGGGGTTGATCTGAGCTGTCCCATGGATAGACAGGGTGGAATATCTCTGAGACGAGCTTGTCCCAGATCGCGAACCAAGGATCTGGGAAGCCACGCCTTTCGAATACCTCTTCCGCCATTCACATTATGAACGGTTATCCTTGTTGACGAAATGATCATGGCTCAGGCGGCAATGGGGCCAGATAGAGTGCTCGACTGTCCACCAGATACAGCTTGCCCGCTATCTCGTCCACGAAGAGAGAACGGAGATCGGCGAAGTCCACATCTCCCTCGATCGGCGGCTTAAGCTGGCGTATGAAACGTCCATCCTTCTCCAGCTGTACGATGCGCCGATTGCCGGCATCCGCAATGTACAGATAGCGCACCTGCTCGTCAGGCGCTGTATAGATGGCAGCCGGGTGGTTGAACGGGCGATCCAGGCCGCCCAGCTCGAAGGCCGCCGGCTTACCCCCCTCAAACTTGCGCACATCGCCTGTGCTATACAAGATATAAACATAGCCGTCAATTGCCATATCCACGGCATTGGTCAGCAGTTCGCGCCCGTTCTGGGGGAAGTAATCCTCTGGTGGGTCAGGATAGCCCCCCTCGCCAGGGCGATAGCGAAAGATCTGACCAGCTTGCGGGTCGAGGATGTAAAAGTTACCCGCATAGCTCATCACTGTCACCGGTAGCTTCCAGCGCTCACGACCACCAATGGCCAAGCTGGTGACGCCGCGAGGATCGAGGTATTCTAACAAGCCGCCCACTTCCAACATTAGCAATGCACCCGCCTGGCGGTCCGCCGTGGCAGCGACCCAGGTCATATCTACCAGCTCCCCTACCACATTACTACTCACCCGCTGCGCACGTCGCAACACGACAACCTCAGCCTCATCCGGCGTGAGCGTCTCAACCGCCTCGTCCAGACGATAACGATAGACGATATCATTGCCACTGTCGAGTACATAAACGTCCAACCCATCACTGATCACACGGCGCAAGACGGCGGAAGGAGTGTCATAACGACGCAACAGCGTTAACGATGACAACCGTTGTACCCGGTCGATCCTGTCTTGATGTTGCAGCACTCGTATGTACAGCGCATTGTGTTCCGCATCCCCGGGGTGTAGAAGCGCGGCTTGCTTTAGCAGTTCTACCGCTTTGTCTAATAGACGGCGCGCTGTTGGCTCGTCGGCGTTAACCGCCTGTTGATAGACAGTGCGCGCCTGCTCCATAAGCATCTGAAAGGTGTTCTTCTCAGCCACCCCTTCGCGCCAGTAGGTGAACACAACCAGACCGATGACGAGCAAAGGGAGGATGACGGCGATCAAGCGCCAGAGCTTTTGTGCCTCGCCAGGCATTGTCACCTCGTCTCGGATCAATCCCTCCTGGGACGCGACAGGTACCCCCGTCCGACCGACAGGATATGAGGCCACTTCGGCAGCATGCGCCGCTCTTTCCTCTCCTGGTATGGGGGGAACGGATAGTGGAGCGCCGCGCTCCGGGAGCATCTGTACCAGGAGAGTGCGCAAGGCACGACCTGCCAGAATAACCATAGCAAGCACACCCTTTGCGGCCACACCTACAGCACGGCCGAAATGGGGCGAGAATGCAGAGATCTTCGGGACAACGGCGTGTGATATGGCGTGCATAGGCGCCCCTTTTTCCGATTCGAGCGCCACCAGCATAGCGGTACAATCCTCACCGACCACCAAGTCGCCCAAGGCGGCAAGCGCATCCTCAACCTCCTGATGGGCCAGCGCCGCAGCAACATCCCGAGCGGTGACCAAGGCGCTGAAACGGCTATCGCCCAACACCAGCATGTCGCCAGGCTGAACGGCGGTATGGAAGAAAAGCAGCCCAGGTTGTTCGTCCAGTAACGAAGCATCTGTGACCCGATCGGGGAAGCGCTGCACCTCGCCGTTGCGTACCAAGAACGCGGCGACACGCCCAACGCTGGCGATGAACACATCCTCACCGCGCACGACCATCACGATCATCCCAACGGGCACTTCGGAGAGGGGTCGCGTGCGCTCCGCGGTCAGCAAGGCGCGTCGCAAGCTGGCAATCACTCCGCCTGGGGAGCGGTAATATGCGTCGCGGACCGTTGTCGCCAGCGCTTGGCAATCTTGCGCGTCGATAGAGGACGAGACATCTGCCTGTGGAGGGTCAACCAGAATGAACAGATCTCCCTTGGCAACCTCACGGAAGGCAGCAGGCTCACTGACCGCCAGCACCTGGGGTGACTCGCCGACCCACTCGCCACCGACAAAGCTGACCACGCCCATCACTGTTTTCGTCTGGCCGCTCATCCTCCGCGCTCCTGTTTTTCCACTTGTGTCCGACCCACACGGTCAAACCCCTGCCGACGGACACGGCCTCACAGTGCCACAGCACACCTGGCCAACCCCTTGGACATCGCGCACACTTACGAGCGGTGATCCCTCCAGATGCCGTTCCACGGCACGTGTGGTCTACCCGTTTGCGCAATTCGACTCGGGGGGTGATTACTCCCACTCTACGGTCGCGGGCGGCTTGCTGCTGATATCGTAGACGACGCGGTTGACACCTTTGACCTCGTTCACAATGCGGTTGCTGACGCGCGCCAGCAGGTCATCGGGCAGGCGCGCCCAGTCCGCTGTCATAAAGTCCTCGGTGGTGATGGCGCGCAGTGCGACGACATAAGCGTATGTGCGTGCATCTCCCATCACACCCACCGTCTGCACTGGCAAGAGCACAGCAAACGCTTGGGCAGTGCGCTCGTACCAGCCACTTGCCCATAGCTCCTCGATGAAGATGGCGTCGGCATATCGCAATGTCTCCAGACGTTCCCATGTCACCTCGCCTAGCACACGCACTGCCAAGCCAGGGCCCGGGAAGGGATGCCGCCAGACGATCTGACGCGGCAGCCCCAACGCTTCACCCACACGACGTACCTCATCCTTGAAGAGGTAGCGCAGCGGTTCGATGAGTTGGAAGCGCATATCGGGCGGCAGACCCCCCACATTGTGGTGCGTTTTGATCTTGGCAGCTACGGCACGGTCGGGCGCGGTCGACTCGATCACATCCGGGTAGAGCGTGCCCTGCGCCAGGAAGTCCACCCGTCCCAGCCGTGCCGCCTCAGCCTCAAAGACACGAATGAACCGGGCGCCGATGCGCTTGCGCTTGAGCTCAGGGTCAGTGACGCCCTGTAAGTCGGCGAGGAACTGTTCGGTAGCGTCCACAGCGATGAGGCGCATACCCATATGATTGCGAAAGGTGGCCACCACTTGTTCTGGCTCGCCCAGGCGCATCAACCCGTTGTTGACAAAGATGCAGGTCAGCTGATCACCAATGGCGCGGTGGATGAGCGTCGCAGTGACTGCCGAGTCGACACCTCCAGAGAGGCCACATATCACCTGACCGTTGCCGACGCGCGCGCGGATACTTTGCACCATTTCTTCGATGAAGTTGCCGGGCGTCCATCCACCTTTGCACCCGCAGATGTCGTAGAGAAAGGCGCTGATGATCTGCATGCCTTGTGGCGTGTGCACCACCTCAGGATGAAACTGCAACCCATAGAGATGGCGCTGTACATCTCCCATAGCGGCGATAGGGCTGTTGGCAGAGCGGGCAAGCACCTGGAAACCCGAAGGTAGTTGGGTGATGCGGTCGCCGTGGCTCATCCAGACGGCCAGCGAATTTCCTGCCATGGCGCGGGCGCCGGCGAAGAGGAGATTGTCCACGTCGGTCAGCTCAATACGCGCCGGCCCGTACTCGCGCTGCGGCGCTGGATCGACCTGTCCGCCCAGGTGATGGGCGAGCAACTGCATCCCATAACAAATGCCCAAAACGGGACGACCGCTCTGCAGCACGTAGTCGGGCAGATGAGGTGCATCGGCGGCGTACACACTGGCCGGCCCACCGCTCAGGATGAAACCGAGCGGCTGCAGGCGCATAACCTCCTCGGCGGGCGTGTGATAGGGCACCAGCTCGCAATAGACGGCCGCCTCACGCACCCGCCGCGCGATCAGCTGGCTGTACTGTGAGCCAAAGTCAAGGACGACGACGGTTTCATGTGCCACCATAGACGCTTAGGCAAATTCAATATAGCCGTTGTTCATCGTTGTGATAACCGCTAAGGCGTAGATAGGCACATTGAGGTAAGCGAGCTCCTCGCGCCCGCGCTCAAATGCCTTCTCGATCACCACACCGATGCCCCTGATCTCGGCGCCCGCCTGCATAGCCAGCTGCACAAGAGCGTGGATCGTCTTGCCACGTGCTAAGAAGTCGTCCACGATGAGCACCTTATCCTGCGGGCCGAGGAATTCGGGCGACACCATCAGGTGCACCATTTCGCCCTTGGTGTGCGAGGGCGCTGTGGCGATGTAAATATTCTCTGGCATAGTGACCGGCTTGGTCTTGCGCGCATAGACCACTGGCACACCCAACGCCAGCGCAGTGGTCAGTGCAGGGGCAATGCCAGATATCTCGGCGGTGAGCACCTTATTGACGCCCATAGCACCGAAGTGCGCCGCCAGGGCACCGCCCACGGCCAGCATGAAGGGAGCGTCCACCTGATGGTTGATGAAGCTGTCGACCTTGAGGATGCCATTGCCCAGGTCCTTGCCTTCGCGAAGGATGCGTTGCTTCAGGGCTTCCATGTGCACTCTATACTCCTCTCTGGCTGGGTGCGATGTGGCAATCGGGAAGGTTATGACTTAAGGGCTATTATACCACCAAATACACGTGGCAGGTCAACATGGAGTGCGCAGGTCATAGATGCCGTCCACCATCGACCAGCGGCTGCCGCACTGGGGGCAGCGGAGATGTTCAGGGGCAGCAATGAGTTCGGGATGATGGCAAGTCGGACAGATGAAGAACGCTTCCGGTGGTGTCGTGGGCGGTTTGAGGGCACGGACGCGCAGAAAGAGGCTGGGAGTAAACTGCAGCCAGGCGCCACTGGGTTGGAGCACGCCGTCGAGGGCAGCGAGCCAGGTAGGCGGGAGGACACGTTTGAGCCGCTCAAGACGGAAATGGGAGACGCTGTGCGTCCGCTCGACGGCGAAGCCGGCTTCATAAAGGCGCTGACGTATCCAGGCGGGATGGAAGTCGAAGTGCAGGGGGGCGAACTCAACCGGTTGGAGGTCGAAGGGGTTCCAGGATTGACGGCGCAGCAGCCAGCGGGCGATGGCTTTCCAGTGGCGCTTATTGGCGTGTTCGATGACAGCAATGCCGTCCGGCCGCGCGACGCGGTGCAGCTCGGCAAGGGCACGCGGCACATCGGCCAGGTGGTGCATCACCCGCACCATGGTGATCGCGTCGAAGAG
>JASFBB010000331.1:0-9380 GCA_036172345.1 Anaerolineae bacterium | reverse complement strand
GCTGAAGGATAGCGTATTGGACACGACCAGAGGGAGGCCAACGACTTTATGGGTCAGGTTCAGCACGCTAAAGTCCACCACAGCGCCAATGCTGCCCACCGTGGCGAATTTCACAAAGCGGGTAAGCTCTTTGCGGTTCTGGTGGCGGAGTAGGATCGATAAACGGTTACTTGACATAATATTTTTATGACTCACCTTACTTCAGAGTCGACTTTCCAAAGAAACCAGAGCATAGTCGGCCGAAGAGGTAAATATCAGTATAAGGATTCGGGTGGGAACTGTCAATTATCAGCAGCACGCAGCACCTCTAGGATACCCAGGGCCACAGCAACGTGGAGATACATCCCTTGGACAAACAGGTTATCAACAAGGTTGTGCACGCTCAACGCGGCCACCATACCCAGAATACCCACTGCCACAGCGCGCCCAAACCCTCGGGTCGCATATATCACCCGCCCGCTGAACCAGAAAATGGAGAACCAGAGAACTCCATAACACAGAAGACCCACAAGGCCGGTTTCGGCTGCTACGTTGATATAGAAATTGTGGGCATGTCCCAGCGCATCGCGCCAGCGGCCGATCGCATAGAGGGGATATATGACAGGATAGTTGCCCAGGCCAACCCCCAACCAGAGATGATCACGCCACATATTCAACGCAGCTTGCCAGTGCGCCAGGCGCTCGATCATAGGGAAGTTGGCATCGGTCACTTCAACGGCGACAATGTTGGACACTTGTAGCGTGGGGATCACCTCGGCAAAGCGCTGCAGGACACCTGCTGGGAGAAGTGCTGTTGCACCTGAAGCAACTAGGATAACCAAAGCGATGAGAAGGGATCCAATAATGCTTGCAGCGCGTTTGCTCCGGACGAAGCTGGCAGTGAGAATCGCCACCGCGGCACCTAACCAAGCGCCGCGCGACTGACTGACATACATCGCGACGATGATGCTACCCGAGGAGATCGCGGCTAGGCCGAACAGCAGTATGGGGCCCAGCTGAGGAGCTCTCGCCCATGTGACGATGCGTCCCAGTCCCCATAGGAAAACGCTATAAGCTATCGGAAGCGTCAAGCCCAGATAGCCGGCATAAGGGTTGGGCTGGCGAAAAGTACCGTATGCGCGGAGCATCTGCCCTTCAAACATGAGAAATCCCTCTGGCCCGACCCGCATAAACGACTGATACATCCCTAAGATGGCCTGGACGAGAGCCGCGATCAGGAAGGCGGCCAACAACCAAGGAATGTGTCGTTGTCCTACGACGGCAACCACGAACAGGTAAAGGGCCAGCATTTCCACCCACTTGGCTGTTTCACTCAGAGCTGCCCCCAAGGACAACGCTTGCGTCCAGGAGAGCAGACAGACGGCCAGCCACAGCAGCCAGGGCACTACCAAAGGGGCAGCCGGGAGGATAATCTGCCCCTGTCTGGCCATGTGCGCCATCCAAGCAGCTAGAATCAAAATTAACAATGCTTCCATACCGCCCATATTGACACCGCCTACCTGGATGCTCACGAGCGGGCTGAGGGGGATGACGGGCACAAGGAACAGCAGGCCGAGGGTGGGGTGAAGCAGGATCAGCAAGACGAGTATGGCACCGGCAGTGAAAAGGACAACAAGGGGCAGCGGCAACCAAGCCAGGATACCCCCGAGAATCAGCACGACCCCTATCAGAGCTGCACGACCGGTGATGATCTCGCGCAGCACTTTGCCCGCATCTGGAACCTTAGAGATCCGCCTCGGCGGCAATGCAGCGTCGTGGATGGCCATCCGTCATTCTCCAAGGCCCCAGGCATTGAGCAGCCGACGGCCGTCCGCATAACGCCATGCGAAGGTGTAGCGATAGCCGATGTCCGTGCTGAAGCCGCCGAAAACTTTGCGCGGCAAGCGATGCAAAGGGTGGCGACTCAGCACGCGCACGCCACGGCGGACGATATTGAAAGCGCTGTATGCACGACGGCAGAAAGTGTCATACGCCTCCTCCAGCTCTGCGGGGGTCATACGTTTGGGATAGAAGGTCAAATGCGCCGTATCGTAATAGCGCCAGGGTTTGTCCATCAGACGGTTCTCGGCAATCAGCTGCTCACGGAAGGGGGTGCCTGGATATGGAGTCAGAATAGTCATGCTCAGACTATCCAGTCCGCTCTCGCGAGCAAATTCCCATGTGTCCACCAGAGTCTGCGGCGTATCGTGATCAAAGCCGAAGACGAAGAGCCCCACCACGCCGATCTCGTGCGCGTGGATGCGCTTGACGGCTTCCATATATTGAGCGATCTGGCCTTTGCTTTTGCCGCCCAGCTCGCGGCGGTTTTCCGGGTTGACCGACTCAAAACCGATGAACACCTTATCCAGATTGGCACGTCGCGCTAGGGATAGAAGGTCGGGATACTCGCTGATCAACAATTCGGCCTGCGTCGTCCATCCTTGCAATGGGAGCTTGGCGAGCGCCTTGAGGATAGATTCGACGTACTCCGGATTGGTACGGAACGCCAGCCCAAAGTTGTCGTCGGTGAGGAAGAAGCGTTTGATGCGGCGACGCTCAATTTCCTCCACCACTTCTTCAACTGGACGCAGGCGCATACGGCGTCCACTGACGCGAATAGCCGTGCAGAAGGTGCAATTGCGCGGACACCCTCGCGTGATCTCCAGCATAGGCGTCCAGTAGCGCCGGTTTTCATCCACCATGCGGATGACCCGATCAGTGATGCGTGCCACACCGGCAAGGTCAGCCCATTCGGTATCGTCATAGCGCGGCTGGAGGGTGTCGTTGATGAAGTCTTGGATGATGCGCGGCCAAGTGCGATACGCCTCGCCGGTGACCACCACGTCAGCCCACGTCGCCACCTCGTCCGGCAGCAACGTGGGATGGGTGCCACCGACGACAACGGCACGTACTCCCGCTTGATGGGCAATCCGTGCAAAGCGTTGCGCCGACTCGATGGAAAGTGTCTTGCTGGTGATGCCCACTAAATCGTATGGCCCCAACTGGCGCAATTTGGGATCTATGGGCTCGAGATTCTCATCCCATATCTCGACCGGTATCTCTTCAGGCACTAATGATGCCAGGCGCATCAGAGTGTACGGCGCTGCACTGGCACGTCCGAGGATGGGCCCCTCACGTCCCGGCTGAATCAGCACCACTTTGCGAATGTCCAACTGGGCCTCCAGATCGCAAAAGCCGGCTCCCATAATATCATGGGAAACTAGCTATGTCCAAGGGGTCATATCTACGGGTGTGTCAGAAATATTGCCGCAGATCCATCCCTCTATACAGGTCAGCGACCTGTTCGGCATAGCCGTTGAACAGCAATGTCGGGCGACAACCTGATTCGCCGATGCGTTGCTCGCTCGCTTGTGACCAGCGCGGGTGAGGTACTTCGGGGTTCACATTAGCATAGAAGCCATACTCGTGCGGAGCGACGGTGGACCATAAAGTGGCTGGCTGCTCCTCTACTAGCTCGATCTTTACGATGGATTTGATGCTCTTGAAGCCATACTTCCAGGGTACCACCAAGCGCACTGGAGCGCCGTTCTGGACCGGCAAAGGGGTTCCATATAGTCCGGTGGCTAGAATGGTGAGCTCGTGCATCGCCTCGTCCAGGCGCAGGCCTTCTTGGTAGGGCCACGGATAACCCGGTGTGCTCTGGCCGGGCATCTCCTCAGGTCGATAGACCGATTCGAAACGCACGAATCGCGCACTTCCCATTGGCTCCACTTCCTTAAGCAGATGGCTGAGGGCAAAGCCCTGCCATGGGATCACCATAGACCACGTCTCAACACAGCGCATCCGGTACACACGCTCTTCCTGGGGGAACTTTTTGAGCAAATCTTCCAAGCCAAAGGTACGTGGCCGATGTACCAAACCTTCTACTTTCACTTCCCATGGCGATATCTTGAAGTCCTTAGCCGACGCTGCCACCCCTTGCTTGGACATCGTGAATTCGTAGAAGTTGGTGTAGCCGATCACCCTATCGTAAGGTGTCAGGGGACTTCCCAGCTCGTCCTGCTGTGCCTGGGCATAGGGTGTCACATGGGTTGACACCTCAGCTCCTTGAGTGGCAACGTCCGTTGGGGTAAAGCTGGGCGTATAGAATATCTGGGTTGCTTCAGCAGTCCTAGTCGTTGGCTGTTGCATCATAGGCTGCGCTTGGGAAGCGGTGCACGCCGGCACCAACGTTCCAGCAAGCCAAAAGCCCATCATCTTTATGAAACGACGCCGCGTGTGATACACATGCTCCGAGGTGAGCTCAGAGGACTTGACGGGGCTGGAACGGTGTAAATAACTAGACACACTCGTTCCCTCCTTCCAGACTATAAAACCTTACTCCACACTCGCAACTGCTTACACGGCTTCCTCACGCATATACGGGATCCCCAGAGCGGCCGGTGCACCGACGCGCTTGCGAAATGCTTCCCACCAGGTGATCAGCACAAGCACGATGATGGTGAACGCATAGGGCAACATGTTCAGAAACGCTGCCGGAATGGTGGTGCCGGCCGCTTGCAGACGAAACTGGATGGCATTGACTCCGCCGAACAGCAACGCACCAATCACTGCACGTGCCGGATCCCATGTCGCAAAGATGACCAAGGCAATAGCGATCCAGCCGCGCCCGCTGGTCAGGTTTTCGGTCCAGCCTGGTGTGTAGGCAAGCGAGAGATGGGCACCGCCGAGGCCCACGAGCATGCCACCCAGCACCGTATAGAAATAGCGCAGGCCAGGTACGTTGACACCCATTGCGTCGGCGGTGTGAGGGCTCTCTCCCACCGCGCGCAGATGCAACCCCGGTCGCGTTTGGTAAAGGATGAACCATGCCAGAGGCACAAGCAGATACATGCCGTACACCAAGATATCCTGGCGGAACATGGCGTCGCCGAATAAGGGAATATCGCTCAACACCGGCAGGGCGATCTTCTCGAACCGGGGACCAACCTGACCCACCAATGGTTGGCCACCCGGCCCCAACCGCTGTCCCAGGAAGCTGGCCAGACCGGAGCCGAAAATGGTCAACGCCAATCCAGAGACCACTTGATCGGCGCGCAATGTGATTGTCAGAAAGGCGTGGATCAACGCCAACGTTCCGCCAACTGCGATTGCCGTCACCACGCCTATCCAAACACTGCCCGTGTGAAAGGCGGCAGCAAAGGCGCTCACAGCGCCCATAATCATCATTCCTTCCACACCCAGGTTCAGGATGCCGGAGCGCTCGGTCAGAATTTCACCGATGGTAGCGTAGAGCAGAGAGGTGCCGGCGCGGATGGTGATGGTTAGAATCGAGATAAACAATGCCACATCCATAATAGCACTCAACCCTCTTGGGCAGCTTGTACCGTCCTGGCGGGTACTCTGCGCACGATGCGCACTCGATAGCTCGTCAGGATGTTGCCTCCCAGCATGCAGAAAAGGATGGCACCCTGTAATACCGACGCCACCGCGGCGGGAAGGCCCATTGTAATCTGAATCTGATCACCGCCCACCAACAATGCAGCCAACAGGAATGCCACCACAACCACTCCCCACGGATTGAGCCGAGCTAGCCAGGCGACGATAATAGCAGTAAAGCCATAGCCGACGGCCAACCCGTGCTGCAGGCGATGCGAGATGCCAGCCACCTCCGCCATGCCGGCCAGGCCGGCTAACCCTCCGGAGAGAAACATCACCAATATGATATTGCGCCCGATGTTGATACCCGCGTAGCGCGCCGCGACAGGGTTCTCGCCGATCAGGCGAATCTCATACCCCCAACGCGTGCGGCTCAGCACCAGCCAGATGAAAATAGCTGCCAGAATGGCAAACACCAGGCCCAGGTGCACGCGGCCAAACAAGCGCGGCAGCCAAGTGAACGGCGCGAACTGTGCTGTGCCGGGAAAGCCGAAACCCTTCGGATCCTTCCAAGGACCGTAGTAGAGGTGTTGCAGCCAGAGAATGGCAATGTAGTTCAGCATCAAGGTGGTGATGATCTCATTGACTCGGACGTAGGCTTTCAGCAGGCCGGGCAGGATGCCCCATGTCGCTCCAGCCACGATACCGGCCAATGCCATCAGTGGCAAAAATATCCAGCGGGGCAGCCACGGCGCTATATCGGGCAGCCAGAGCGCCACTGCGCCAGCGGCGAAGCCGCCCATCACCAGCTGGCCTTCGGCACCGATGTTCCAAAACAGCATGCGAAAGGCGATCGAGACGGCCAGACCACAGATCATCAGCGGGGTTGCTTTGACGAGCGTCTCGGTCAGAGCGTAAAAGTCGCCCTGTGCCCATTGGGCGGGCGTGCCGAATGCCCCTTCGAGCATCGCACTGTAGGTGCGCCACGGATTGGCACCCACCGCTTGTAGCAAAATGGCGCCGAACACCAATGCCAACAACAACGATCCCACCGGCACCACAAATGCGATGAGCTGGGACTCCTCCAGACGCTTTTCCAGCTTCAGCGAGAATGGCATAACCAACTCCGATCCCGAATATCAGACGAAAAACAGCCGGTCTTTAAACCGCGGCCAGAAAGCATGGTGGCCGCGCCTTGTTTTCACCTCGATCGCTCCTGAAGCTCGTCCTCCACGGGTGAAACCGGTGCACGGCGCTCTCCAGCCATCATCAGACCTAGCTGTTCGATGTTGGCCGACGCGGCGTCCACCACGCCCATAATGTGTCCTTCATATATGACAGCGATGCGGTCGGCCAGAGCCAGCAGCTCCTCCAGATCCTCCGAAATCAACAGGATGGCGGCGCCCTGGGCACGCTGTTCAAGCAGGGTGCGATGCACCGCCTCAGTGGCACCCACGTCCAGGCCACGAGTGGGGTGGATCGCGATCAAGACACGGCGGCGGTCAGCGGCGAAGTCACGGCTGGCAGTGATCTCACGCGCCAGGATGGTCTTCTGCAAGTTGCCACCGGAAAGGGTGCGCACTGGCGACATAGGCGTCGGTGTGACGATTTGAAATGCCTGAATGAGATTGCGCGCGAAGCTCATGACAGCATGCCGGGAGAGAAAAGGCCCGTTGGCAAGCGGCCCCCGACGGTATGCTTTCATAATCAGGTTATCGCTCACGGGCAGATTGCCGGCCAACCCCATGCCCAAGCGATCACCGGGGATATGGCTGACACCCGCCTCGATAAAGCGCAATGGAGGCTGGTTGGTGAGATCTTGACCACGCACCAAGATGCGCCCGCGTGTCACCGGCCGCAAGCCGGTAACTACCTCGGCCAGCTCGCTCTGGCCGTTGCCTGCCACACCGGCGATGCCCAGGATCTCACCGCTGCACACCTGCAAGGACACCCCCCGCAGCGCAGGCAACCCGCGATCGTTGAGTGCTTCGACCTCCTCCACCTCTAGGACGGGAGGCTCCCCATCGGTGCACACCACACTTGCCGGCTTCTCCAGGCGGAAGAGCACCTCGCGGCCCACCATCAGCCGCGCCAACTCCGCTTTGTCGGTCGCGACGGTATCCAAGGTGGCGATGTTGCGGCCGGCACGCAGCACTGTCACGCGGTCGGAAAAGGCGATCACTTCATCCAGCTTGTGGGTGATGAAAATGATCGCCTTGCCCTCTTCGGCCATACGGCGCAATGTGTGTCCCAGCTGCTCCGACTCCTGGGGCGTCAACACCGCCGTCGGCTCGTCCAGGATGAGCACCTCGGCACCGCGGTAGAGCAGCTTGATGATCTCAACGCGCTGCTGTTCGCCCACCGAGAGCTGCCAGATATAGGCAGAGGGATGCACTCGCAAATGGTATTGCCGCGACAGGGCGGCAATACGTTCTTCCACCTGGCGCATGCGCAACAGAAAGCGCGGTGACTTCAAGCCCAAGATCACATTTTCAGCGACAGTAAGCGTCGGTACCAGCATGAAGTGTTGGTGCACCATGCCGATGCCCAAGTTGATGGCATCACGCGGCGAACGGATGTCCACGCGGCGCGGTTGCTTTTCACCACGCGGGCAAAGCCAGATCTCGCCCGCGTCGGGACGGTAGAGCCCGCTCAGGATGTTCATCAGGGTGCTCTTGCCCGCCCCATTTTCGCCCAGCAGCGCATGGATCTCACCCGCGTGTACCGCAAAGTGGATATGGTCGTTGGCAAGCACGCCGGGGAAGCGTTTGACAATGCCGCGCATCTCCACCGCCGGCGGAGCATCCGATCGATCCATCCGACCTCTCCCGCTTCACATTTCATCCGATCCCAGATCGGTTATTTCATCCAACAAACGATCGCGCACCCAGGCGTTGAGCAACGTCTCTGGAGAGACCTCGCGTCGGCGCGCAATCTCGCTCAGCATTGCCGCCAAGCTGCTTTTGATGGCGAAGTAGGTCACCTCGGCCTGATAGGCCACCTCAAACTCCTGCGGACGCGTCTGCGCCCAGTAGTCGGCCAGGTCGTGCGTGTCCCAAAACCGTGCCATCGCCCGGTAGGATGTAGCCTGCGAGAGGGTGCTTCTACGCCTGCTCATACCGCATTCGCTCAGCGCGGCGCATGTCGCGTGCCCACAGGATGCGCGCCCGTTCGTCCAACGTGAGAGTGAAAAAGACGGCCAGGTAGCGCCCCGCCTCGGTCTGTCCCAATGCCACGTAGACTGCCTCGCCAGGATGAAAGGTTTCTTCCACGAAACGGAAGTGCGGATGCCCAATGAGCACTTCGTCCACCTCATCCGGTTCGATGTTATGGCGCCGACGCACTGATTGGGCGACCTCCGCGGGCCAGACGCAGCCGACGATCCTCAACCTGTCTCCTAGTTCGCAAACTGGGCCGCCGCTCCGCACGCCCGACTACGCCTATTATCCCGAAGGGGAGAGGATGTGTCAAGTTATATGGGTTACGAAATGCAGCTCGTAGGAGAGGTGCATTTTAGTGCTCTTTATTTAAATTGATTATGGTATGTCCGCCATCTCATCCACCCAGGCCACCAATTCGAACATCGCGTCGGTGGCCTGGTCCACCTGAGATGCCAGTGCGCGCGCCTGTTGGAATGTGGCGCGGCGTTCTTCGCCTGACTCCGTGCGCGCGATGGCGACCAAGCCGCTGACCTGGAAGATGGCCAGCGCTATGGTGAGCAAGAAGGCAGCCCGCTCATTCCCTGCCCGCTGTACTTCCTCCAGGGTGGAGGGCAATGCCTGCAGCAGGAGGGCGCAACCCGCGGCTGCCTGGGCGGGCTGGGCACGCACCAGGTCACGCACTTGGGAGAAGGCGCCGTGCAGAAAGGCCAGGAAGAAGGTGCTGTCCAACGACAAGGTGGCTATCAGACCTTCGGCATACGCGGAGAAGGCCTCGCGGATGCGGCCGTGGCGTAGACAGAACGGCGCGAAGGAGAGTAAGATGGCGCGCGCCAGGCTGTAACGGTCGCCGATCTGCCGGTAGAGCGCCAGCGCCTGTTCGTAGTGCGCGCGCGCCGCCTG
>JASFBB010000330.1:0-8905 GCA_036172345.1 Anaerolineae bacterium | reverse complement strand
TCGTCGGAAAGCACGGGCAATTGGTTCTCCACCAGCACCTCGGCCAGCCCCAGCAGTTCGTCGCGGGTGTACACCGCGCCGGTGGGATTGGAGGGCGAATTGAGGATGAAGAGGCGCGTGCGCTCGGTGATAGCGCAGCGCAGCATATCTGGGGTGACCTTAAAATCCTGTTCCGAGGTCGTCTCGATAATGACCGGAATGCCCCCTACGGAACGCACCTGCTCGGGGTAGCTTACCCAATATGGCGCCGGGATGATCACCTCATCGCCCGGATTGACCAGGGCGTAGATGATGTTCCAGACCGCTTGCTTGCCGCCAGCGGTGACGATGAGCTGATCGGGCCGGTAGGTCACACCGCGTTGCCGGCCGATGTGCTCCGCCCATGCGGCGCGCAGCTCGGGGGTGCCGGCGGCGGGGGTGTAGCGGGTGAAGCCGGCGTCGATGGCCTGCTTGGCCGCTGCGGCGATGTGTGCCGGTGTGGCGAAGTCGGGCTCGCCCGCTGCCATAGCGATGACATCTTCGCCGGCGCGCTTCATCGCGGCGGCGCGGGCGCTGATGGCCATCGTGGCCGATTCCTGGATGCTGCAGGCACGGTCGCTGAGTCGGTACATAGTGGCTCCCTTTTCCACGGCAGAAGCTAAGGCGTGTTGCTATTATAACCTGCCGCTTGGGTTTGCACAAAAGTGGGAGGGGGAGAGGTCCTACAGACCGATGTTTTCTTCGGTGTTTCTCACCGCTGCTTTGGGGCTTCTTTGGTGATGGTCGGGTCGCGTCCTTGAAGGGGCAGGGCGCAATAATCCGCGGTGGTAGAAGTGCACGGCCGTGCGCCCCTACGGCTTTCTTATCGACCAATTTGCGTCCCCAGGTCGCTTGGTATATAACATTACGTCAAGTATACCCGATGCTCTGTCCTGGCTGATTCGAGACAGCCACCTTCGCACCCAAGAAGCCAGCTGCAGCTTGTGCATATGGGAGGATACGGCAGCTATGCTAACCGAGAAAACGTCCCCAATCGAGGCAAGCGCACCCCGAAACCTCAGTTCTAGGCCCCCTGTCGCCGGCCAGATGGCACCGCCGGGCGGCGCACGGGATGAGCCATCGGAGGTGTGGGGCGAGCGCAATCAACGTCTGCGCGAGGCGCGCGATCGGATGCAGGACTTGCGCACCATCCTTTCCGGCGCACGCAACGGCGAAATCACCCCCACCGAACTTGCCGGCGCCATCGAACGTATCCGCGATGAGGTGAACAACCTGTTGCATGCGATCCCCGGCGCTGAACCAGTGCGCCGCGTCATCAGCCTCTGGGCACAGGTCGAAGCCATCCCACTGGTACACGACCCCTACGCTGCGCTCAGCGTCCAAGACTATCTGCGCCAGCTGGGTGTGTTAGAAATGCTGTGCCGCAAGATCGTGTTTCAAATCGGCCTGATCACCATCCCGGAGCGCGTCAACGAATGGCTGCGGCTGGCACGTCCCGGCTACTACATCCCCTTCCACGATGTCTTTGCCGACGAGCTGCCCGATTTTGAAGAACGTGTCCGAGTGCTCCACTATCTGGCATGGGCGCCCAAGGTGCTCACCGGTGGGTTGGTGAACGTCGAGCTGGGATTGATCTATCGCTATTCCCACAACCCGATGCATCGCTATCTCACCGCCCTCGGCGTGGCGCTGGCCTTCCTGGCGGCTTCGGGCCTGATTGTGGCGGCGTGTCATCTGCCACTGTCAGATTGGCCGCTGCAGCCGACGCGCATGGGCACGCTGTTAATCGGTTGGGCCGCGGTGCTGGTCGGGGTGCTCGTCCACATCGGCATCAGCACCACCAAGCAGGTGCAGCAGCAGGGAGGACGCCCGCCCATCATTGCCATAGAAGATGCCCTGCTTTGGATCAATGCGCGCTTCGGCTATATCTTGTTCAAGCTGCTGATGGCTCTGATGGGCTTCTTCGCGTTGGCCTTCACCACCGGTGCGGACAAGGTGACGCCTTTCGGCATGTTCCTGGTCGGTTATGGCCTCGATAGTGTGATCGAGATCTTCGGGGTCAGCCTGGAACAGCGTGCTTCAACCCGCCTGGGTGCTCTCAAACGACGGCTGGCGCTGGAACTTATGGGGTAAACCGTGCCCGCTCCTCTCTGCGCGATTAAACCGCCACCGGCGCCTTGATGGGAGGGTGACAGCGATAGTCCAGCAGCTGGATGTCTTCGTATTGGAAGTCGAAAAGGGAGGACACGGCGGGATTGAGCTGCACACGGGGCAAGGGATAGGGCGTGCGGGTCAACTGCCGCTGCACCTGCTCCAGGTGGTTGAGGTAGATGTGGGCATCCCCTAGGGTATGGATGAACTCACCGGCCTGTAGGCCGGTCACGTGGGCTACCATCATGGTCAGCAAGGCATAAGAGGCGATGTTGAAGGGCACCCCGAGGAACAAATCCGCGCTGCGTTGGTACAGTTGGCATGAAAGACGCCCCTCGGCAACGTAGAACTGGAACAACACGTGGCACGGCTGCAGCGCCATCCTTTCTAGGTCGGCCACGTTCCAGGCGCTGACCACCAGGCGGCGCGAATCCGGGTTGCGCTTGATCTCCTCGACCACCCAGCTGAGCTGATCGATGTGCCGTCCGTCGGGCGTCGGCCAAGCGCGCCATTGATAACCGTACACCGGGCCCAGGTTGCCATCTGGATCCGCCCATTCATCCCAGATGTGCACGCCGTGCGCATTCAGCCAGCGGATGTTCGTGTCACCGCGCAGAAACCACAACAGCTCATAGACGATGCCCCGCCAGAACATCTGCTTGGTGGTCACCAGGGGGAAGCCGGCGGCCAGGTCGAAGCGCAGCTGCGCACCGAAGATGCTCAACGTGCCCACCCCTGTGCGGTCTGCCTTGCGCTTTCCACAGGTGAGCACGTGGCGGAGCAGGTCCAGGTAGGGCTGCATAGTTTCACCACCGTCCCTTAGGACTGAGCATTCTCTTCCCCGACGGCGCCCCTCTCCTCGTCGTAGCCCCCCTTTAGTTCGTCGTAGATGCGATTGACACCGGCCCGGATGCGCTTCTCCACGAAAGAGCGATCGCCGGGGCGATACGGGAAGTAATCGATCATTTGGCTGACCACTGTGGCCGCTTCGGATTTGCTGCGTCCTGCCTTGATCTGGTTGCGCACTTTCAGGCGCATCGTGCGGATATACTCCGAGATGGGCTGCGTCGCTTCGACGTTGCAAAGCGGGCCATGGCCCGGCACGATGACGTTCAGCGACATCCGGCGCAACCGCGCCAACGCCTCCAGCCACTCTTTGCTGTTGCTCTGTCCCAGGGAAGGGTGTTCCCCCACCACCACCACATCGCCGGTGAAGAGGATCTTCTCTTTGGGCAGCCAGACCCCACATGTCGCAGCGGTGTGCCCACCCAGATAGATGAAATGCACCTCGCGCCCACCCTTTTTGATGATGAGTCGCCCGGTGAAGGTGAGCTCGGGCTTCTTGATGACCACCTCGTCGAACTGCGCGGCGATCTCTGGATGGCGCTTGAAGAGATTCTTGGTGCGCTCGATAAAGGCCTCTCGATAGCTGGACATTTCTTTCCATGCCACCTTATGGGCGATCACCGGTGCATCGAAGTATTGGTTGCCCATAATATGGGCGCGGTGATGGTCGGTGTTGAACACGTAGAGCACCCGCTTGGCCAGGCGCAGGACTTCAGCCGCCCATGCCTTTCCCTCCTCCGGGATCAGCGGGGTATCCACCACGATGGCGCCCACGCTGGTGAGAATGCACCCCACATTGGCGCCTTCATAGCCTGTGTGCACGTAGATTCCAGGAGCGATCTCCTGCAGTCCGTCTCTAGGGTGTTGCGACAGATTGGTCGGCTCAGTCATAAGCGATTCCACCTGCCTGAAGATGGGTCGGAGGCCAGCCGCAGCAGGGAGGGCGATGCGCTAAAAAGCAAGCTGCCCACCGTCCACCACGATCACCTCGCCGGTGATGAAAGAGGCGTCGTCGCTGGCGAGGAAGGCATACACCGCTGCCACTTCCTCCGGGTTGCCCGTGCGTCCCAGGGGAATGTACTTCTCAATGTACTCCTTTACAAATTCGTCAGAATCCATACCTGAGGAGAGCGGCGTGACGATGTAGCCGGGTGCAACACAGTTGACCCGGATGCCATAAGGCGCCAGGTCAAGCGCCATAGACTTGGTCAGCAACGTGATGCCACCTTTGCTGGCGTTGTAGTGCGCATAACCCAGCTCGCCGACCAGCCCGTTGGTCGCCCCCATGTTGACGATGACCCCCGAGCGCACTTTGGCCATCTCGCGCGCCACCGCCTGCCCGACCAGAAACTGCCCCTTGAGGTTAATGTTGATGACCTCGTCCCAGCGCTCTTCAGTGATCTCCAGGAACGGCTCCGTATAGGCGATGCCGGCGTTGTTGATCAGAACGTCGACCCCACCCCACTTTTCCATCACAAAAGCCATCATGCGGTCCACATCCGCCTTCTTGGAGACGTCCATCTGGAACGTCAACACCTCGCCGCCGTACTTCTCTCTGAGCTCGCGGGCAGTGGCTTCCAGCGGTTCTGCACGGCGGGCGGTGATGAGCACGCGTGCCCCTTCCGAGGCGAAACGTTCCGCCGTCGCTTTGCCGATGCCCAGACTTCCCCCGGTGATCAGGACTCGTTTGTTCTCGAAGCGTCGCATAGACTCCTCCTATGACAAATGTATCCTCAGTTTCTCTCCCCTCCAGAGATCAACCAGGCGCCAGTTCACTTAGGGCAGGCAGCGTTGGGAATGGCGCGTGTGGCTCACGTTGATACCAGAAAGCGGTGGTCGCCACGTCGTCCTGCGTCGGCAAGTAGCGCGGCAAGTTGTTCTCTAGCAGACCAAGCGACTGTACCGTCACGCGAATATCGTGCCGGAAGCGGATCGCATCCAGGATATGCCAGCGATACATACCAAACCGTCGGCGCACCAACGGCGAATGTGTCGCGCGCAATGCCTGCGGCATCCCCATAAAGAGGGTGGAATAGGTGCCATACTCACCGTCCGGCTGCTCAAATGTCCACGCGCCACCCACATAGTCCTCCAGGCCAGTGCCACAAATCGTGGGCCATTCTTGATCGCCATCCAGGTAGAACTTGACCTCGCCTTCGCTCCACCATAGATCGTTATGGACGCCCCAGGCGAAATATGTGCCGACATAGTGGCCGTCTCCACGCACGTTGTCTAACACCGTATGCACCTGTCCATACGGAACGGGATTGCTGCGTCGCCATTGGGCGTGAAAACAGGCAATCCCATCCGGCAAATCCATAAGCGCATAATCTATCTGGTAATAGAGACCCTTCTCCACCTCAAGCGGGGCCAGATTCTCAATGGTAACAAGGGCATGCCGGTAGAACGGCATAGGCCAGTAACAGTTGAAGCCACCTCGCGGGTTGACCACGACAGGCAGCGAGTCGACCAGGCAAGGCACACACCAACCGTTGCAGAAGAAATCGCCCAATGGCACCTCCACGGACGGCGTGCTCTCATCATCCCAGTAACAGCGCAGCACCAGCTGACGCCAGGCGAGCGGGTTCTCCACGGTCATCCCCATGTGCCGAATGATCCCTGCGCCCGCGATGTCCGCCAGCACGATGGTCGTTTGTGGTGGCACGCGCAGCGAGGGTGAGAGCTTCCACCCTCTCCCCAAGTCGCGTGCCAGGTGAGCAGTGGTGCCATCCATTGCCATACCACCCTGCCCCTTGGCGCCACTGAGATTCTCAGCGCTTATCGCACGCGACTGGACATCTGAGAGAAAGATCAGACTGGTCAGGCTGGATGCAAAACTGTCGAGAACGGCCATCCCTAAACTCAGAATGTCTTGCCACGCGCCGCAATGGGCCAGATCGCTTCCAACACGCCTCGTCGGACGACATAGTAGTGGTCATGTAAGTTGATGGTGGTACAGCCGTGATTAGGCACGATTTTCACCTTGTCGCCGCGCTTGAGCGGCGGGCCGTCCACGCGTTCCAGGAAGCCATGTTCCTCGGCCAGCGCGGTCACCTTCCAGCCCGGTGGCTCCAGGACGAGCGGCATGCCGAAATCGCGCGTCATGGTCTTCAAGCCGGCGTCCACAATAGCACGCCTGTCCCCATGGACGCGGATCACCGTCGTCAGCACGGTCAGCGCGTAGGCGAAGTCGATGCCGACGACCTCGCGATACTGGCTGTCCATGGTGATATAGGAGCCGACTTGCAGCTCGGTGATGCCGGGATACTTGCCGGTGATGAAGTAGGTGCCGGTGCCACCGCCGCTCACAATGTTCACCGGAAAACCAGCTTTTCTGAGCCGCTCAACGCTCTCCATCATCAGCTGGAGACTGGCCTCCGTTTTCATCTGGCGCTCTTGCGGGTCAGGCGTGAAGATGACGTGCCCTTCATAGCCCATCACCCCCTCGAAGCGCAGCCCGGACGACCTGGCGATCTGCTGGGCCAGGTCGAGCACCGCTTGGCCCGGCGCGACCCCGCAGCGCTGCATGCCGATGTCGATCTCGATCACCACGCGCAGCCGAACCCCTTTCGCCTGCGCGGCGGCGTCCAGCTCGGCGACGTTCTCCGCGTCGTCCACCGCCACGATGACCTCACTATGCGCCGCCAGGTTGACCAAGCGCGCGATTTTAGCCGCTCCGATCACCTGGTTGGCGATCAGAATGTCGCGGATGCCGCCTGCCACCAGCACCTCTGCCTCGCTCAGCTTGGCGCACGTGATCCCGATGGCGCCTGCCGCCAGCTGCATATGCGCCAGCATCGGACTCTTGTGCGTCTTGGCATGGGGGCGCAGGTGCACCCCTGCTTGGCGGGCAAATGCCGCCATACGCGCGACGTTGGCTTCTGCGGCTTCAATGTCCAGACACAAAGCCGGCGTGTCGATGTCCAGGGCATGCATGCCGATCCAGGTCGAACGCATCGCTGCCTCACACGTCATGGGAGCGCCAGGAGGGTCTCTTCGGTGATGGGATCGAACAAGTGGAGCTTGTTGGGATTGAGATGGATGGTGACCAGCTGATCTTCGGCGGGTGGACAATCGGCCGGTGTCCTGGCAATCAGGGTCGTGCCTCCCACGGTGAGGCTGACATAGGCATCGGCGCCCAACCCTTCCACCAGATCGACCTGCGCCTGTGGGCTTGCCGGCGTGACCGGAGCATCATTCAAGGTGATGTCTTCGGGGCGCACTCCACAGATGACCTCGCGTGCCCCCAGCACCGGCGACCGATCCGGCTTCAACCGCGCCACCAGCGGGTCGCCGACCGGGAAACGGCCGAACTCAGTGGCGACCGCTAGCTGGCCGTCATCCGTCTCCAGGCGCCCCTTGAAGGCGTTCATCGCCGGGCTGCCGATGAACTGGGCGACGAACAGATTGGCCGGGTGATTATACAACACCTCGGGCGCCCCGATCTGCTGTACTTTGCCCGCGCGCATCACCATAATGCGGTCGCCCATGGTCATCGCTTCGACCTGGTCGTGGGTCACGTAGATGGTGGTCGTGCCCAGGTTGCGCTGCAAATGGATGATCTCGCGGCGCATTTGCACGCGCAGCTTCGCGTCCAGATTGCTGAGCGGCTCATCCATTAGATAAAGTTTAGGATTGCGCACGATGGCGCGTCCCAGAGCCACCCGCTGTCTTTCACCACCGGAGAGCTGGCGTGGCCAGCGATCCAGCAGGTGCTGCACGCCCAGCATGCGCGCTACCATGTTGACGCGTTCCTCGATCTCTGCTTTAGGGCGCTTGCGCAGGCGCAACGGATAGGCGATGTTGTCGAAGACCTTGTAGTGCGGGTAAAGGGCATAGTTCTGGAACACCATCGCAATATCGCGCTGGCGCGGCGCCAGGTTGTTCACCCGCACACCATCGATGAAGATGTCTCCCGAAGTGACCGTCTCCAGACCGCCGATCATGCGCAACGTGGTGGTCTTGCCGCAACCAGAAGGGCCAACGAACACCATAAACTCGCCATCTTGGATCTCCACATTGACATGGTCGACCGCGATCGTCGCGCCAAAACGCTTGACCAGATCCTGACACACTACAACGCTCATAAGACGTGCTATTCCTCCTATTTTTTACTTTTCGGAGATCGCCAACATCCCTCGGGTGAGCTTATCCTGCACCGTCATAAACAGTGCCACCGCCACGATGGTTGCCAGCAACGAGCCGGTCATCAGATGGTGCCACTGGATTTGGAAACGGGAGATGAAACGGAACAATCCCACGGTGAGCGGCATCATCTCGTCGTTGCTGATGAAGGTGAGCGAGAACAAGAATTCGTTCCAACCGTCCATAAAGGCGAACACGCCCACCGCGACTAACCCTGGCCACGAAAGAGGGAGTGTCATTTTGATCATAGCGCCCAGCCGCGAGTCGCCGTCCATCATGGCTGCCTCCTCGATCTCAGGCGGTATCGCCGAGAAGTAACCCACCAGCAGCCAGATACAGAAGGCCAGGCTGAAGGACGCCGCCGTCGCCGCTACCACTGCCAGGTTGTTGAGCAGCCCCAGTGCGACCACCACGCGGAACACCCCCAACACCACCACAATCGCGGGGAACATCTGCGTCACCAATAGGAAGATCAGATAGGGCTGGCGTCCTGCAAAGCGAAAGCGCGACAGGGCATAGGCTGCCGGCACCCCCAATACCATAATCAGGAATGTCTCCCCCACGCCCAGCAAGAAGCTGTTGCGGAAATGGGCCGCCAGGGGGATGATCCCCCACACTTCGCGATAGTTCTCAAGAGTGAAGTTGCGTGGGATGAAGGTCGGCGGTATCTGGCTGACCTCTTCCAGAGTCTTGAACGATGTGGAGACCATCACGATGAAGGGAAAGACCAGTACCAACAGCATCGGGATACCATAGAACACCAGGGACAACCATTTGAACCATT
>JASFBB010000329.1:0-1762 GCA_036172345.1 Anaerolineae bacterium | reverse complement strand
CCCCCCCCGACACTCGTTGCCATTTCAGTATTCGATGTCGATCATGCGGCGCGTTTCAGCCGATTTGAGCATCGCGTCGCAGATCACACAAGCGCGATAACCGTCCTCCAGAGTGGCACCGTCCGGAGCGACATCCTTGTTGTTCACGATGCAATCCAGCAGGTGGGTGATCTCGTGCACGAAGGTGTGTTCCCAGCCGATGATGTGTCCGTGGGGCCACCAGTTGCTGATCCAGGGATGGTGCGCCTCGGTCACCAGCACGTTATGGAAGCCCTGTGTTTCTTTGGGTTCCTCGTCCACCCAGAACACTTGCAGCTCGTTCAGGCGCTCTAACTCGAAGCGCACACTCCCCTTTTCACCGTTGACCTCGATCACCTGGTGATTCTTGCGCCCGGCGCCAAAACGCGTTGCTTCGATCGTGCCGATCACCCCGTTCTCGAACTCCACAATGCTCGCGAAGGCATCGTCCACATCCACCTTGGCCATGCCGCTGCCATCCGGAAGTGGACGCTCGGTGACAAATGTGCGCGTAATTGCTCCGACGCTCTTGATCTCACCGATGAGAAAGCGTCCCAGGTCAATAATGTGCGACCCCAAACAGCCCAACACCCCGTTACCGGCGATCTCCTTGTCCAGACGCCATATCTTGGGCAGATTATAGTGGGGCATCACCCATTCTTGCAGGTAGATCGCACGGTAATGATAGATGCGTCCCAAGGCGCCACTGCGGATGAGATCGCGCATCTGGCGGATGGCCGGCACAAAGCGATAATTGAAGCCCACCATGTGCTTGACGCCCGTCTTAGCCACCTCATCGCGGATGCGGCGTGCTTCGTCGCCGTTGCGTGCCAATGGCTTCTCGCACAGAATATGCATCCCTTCATTCGCGGCAGCGATACACGGGTCAGCGTGAGCATTGGGCGGCGTTCCGTTGTCGAACAGCTGGATGCGCTTATCCTTGACCATCTCCCGCCAGTCGGTGTAGTAGGTGGCGTAGCCGTAGCGGCGCGCCGCCTCGGCAGTAGCTTGTTCGTTGCGCCCACAAATGGCCACCAGCTCGGGGATGGCAGGCGGAGGGTACATGATATAGGGGATTTTCTTGAAGGCATTGCTATGCGCCTTCCCCATAAACGCATAGCCCAGCATGCCGACGCCGATGCGCGGGATCTCGCCCGCTGCCTGGACGCTCGCTTGAGCGGTGAAGGACTCTTTTGCCATCGCGATGTCTCCTTTTCCCTACTTCTTGGCTGCGAAAGCAGCGTCGAATGCCACAGCGGAAGCGGTGAAGTCCTGCTTGCGGATCATCGCCAACGCCTCCGGGGCACCCCATTCGCGGTCCATACCGGTGTCTTCCCATTCGACCGACAACGGCCCCTGGTAGCCGATACGGTTCAGCGTGCGCATGATCGGATCCCACTTGACATCGCCGCGTCCCGGCGAGACAAAGTCCCATCCGCGCCGTGGGTCGCCGAAATCCAGGTGCGAGGAGAGGATACTGTTACGTCCGTTCAGCTGCACCCGCGAGTCCTTCATATGGACATGGATGATGCGGTCGGGGAACTCCTCCAGGAAGAACACCGGATTGATGAACTGATGCACGAAGTGGCTGGGATCGAAGTTAAAGCAGAAGGCAGGATGCCAGTTGACCGCCTCGAGCGCACGCCGCGCTGTATAGATGTCGTAAGCGATCTCCGTCGGATGCACTTCTAACCCGAAGCGCACGCCCTGCTTCTGGAATTCATCCAAAATGGGCAGCCAACGC
>JASFBB010000328.1:0-5064 GCA_036172345.1 Anaerolineae bacterium | reverse complement strand
TCGTTGGCTGCGTGTGCCCAACGAATCCTGGAGAGCACTTTGTCCAGCCCGTACACCCCGAAGGCAGTAATGTTAGCCGCCACCAGCCAAATGAGGTACTCCGGCCAGTCCAGGCGAGCATTCAATAGAGCGAACAGAATTGCCAGCGGCAAGACAGCTGTAATGGCAAACACGAGATAGGGCATAGCTCACATGCGCATTTCTTTTTTTTACAAAATCCCTTGGCGCCCACGAGTATAGCATAGCCAGCTAGGTTGCCCAAGTGAGGCACCTTGATGATAACCGCGCAATGGTGAACGATTCGCGGTTCTATAAATTTCCTATTGACAATCATTCGAAACAATATTATAATAAGTTTGTAGCGAAATGTAACATATAACGATCGCAATCGTAACAGATATGCCGGTCAATCAATCAAACATTGCACAGTACAATGTTGAGACTGTCGCCGCGCCCGATGCCCAAATCCGACGCGCAATGATCCTCGAGGAGCTTGCCACCCATCGGGTGGTGCGCATCGCCGAGCTGAGTGAGCGATTCGGGGTCTCCGAGGTCTCGATACGGCGCGATCTGGAACGCCTGGAACAGAGCGGCTTGCTGAAGCGCATCCACGGGGGAGCGGTCGGTATCCCTGGACTGCCAAGTCACGAGATTTCCTCCGCCCGTGCCCTCGCCCACGCACGCGAAAAAGAGCGCATCGGGCGTATCGCAGCCCAGATGATCCGCGAAAATGAACGTCTTATCTTCGATTCGGGCACAACCACTCTGCAAGTAGCGCGCAACATCCCCGGCAATTTGCTCACCTCTGGGAATCTGACTGTTATCACTGCTTCCCTGCCGATCGTGTATGAATTGGGCACGTGGAAAAACGTTCACATCATTGTGTTGGGAGGCGTCTATCTCCATGAATATCAGGTAATGGTTGGGCCGCAGACCATCGAAGCGTTGCGTGGATTACACGCGGACACCATGTTTCTCGGTGCGGATGGCTTGACCTTTTCCAATGGTGTCACAACAGCCAACGTCTTAGAGGCTGAGGTGGATCGCGCTCTGGTGCATAGTGCTTCGAAAATTGTGGTGGTGGCCGACTCGAGCAAGATCGGAGTAATCGGTCTGGTGACCATCATGCCGCTCACCAAGATCAACGCTCTGATCACGGACGATAAGGCGCCACCCGATTTTGTCGCTCATCTGCGTGATGAGGGGGTAGAGGTCATTATAGCATAGTTTATCAGAGACACAGAGACGCTAATAACACTCGAGTAAGAGGAGAAAAAGGGGATGCTCGCCTCTGCCTGCCAGCTCCTGACGAGCATCCTCCAAAGCATGCCGGGTTTGCGCTGCTGCCTTGATACCAAGTGCCTGCAGCGCTGCCGGCTCGTTGCACATAATACCAAACAAGGAGGCACATCGCAAGTTATCAGGCCTTATAGATGCCATATTCATAACACCTATGGGAGCATTTCCGATGTCAGGGAAGGCGATTCGCCTCAGCAAACTCTTTCCCGACGGTGCCAACACCGTCATCGTCGCTATGGATCACGGTCAGACATTTGGTCCTATGCCCGGCTTGGTGGACTTCACCGCTGCCGCAGAATCTCTCAAGGAAGCAGACGCCGTGCTGATGGCCCCCCAGATGATCCGCTTCGCTGGCAAGCTCTTCGAAGGCAAAGGCAGTCCAGCGATAATCGCTCGGCTCAATTGGAATACCATCCATTGCGAGCCATGGCATTATCGAGAAGCCCACATCGTCAAAGCGATGTCCGTCGAAGCGGCAGTTGCTGCCGGGGCTGATCTGGTGTTGGCCAGCTTGGTGCTGAAGACAGACAGCGAAGAACACGACGCACGCAACGTTCAGGTGTTCGCGGGCATAGCGGAGGAGAGTTACCGACTGGGTGTGCCTCTTATCGGGGAAATATTCCCCGCCGGCGACCTGCGTGCCAGTTCAGATGAGTTTCACGACTACATCAAGAAGACGTGCCGCATCGCTTGTGAGCTGGGCGCGGATGCTATTAAGACCTTCTACACCGGCGAGCGTTTTACCGAGGTTGTCCAGGGAGTGCCCATACCCGTCTTCGCGCTTGGCGCGGAGAAGCTCGCTTCTGAGCTCGACGCGCTTACTCTGGCACACAAAGCGGTCAACGCTGGTGCCCGCGGGGTGGTTTTTGGGCGCAACGTGTTGCAGGCAGACAATCCGACACAATTTCTGCGCCGATTGAAGAACGTGGTGCAGCGCCTCATGGCACCGGAGGTGGCATAAGAGGATGCCCGAACGGCTTTTAGGCTTAGATGTCGGTACTACCGCCACAAAAGGACTTGTGTTCGACCTGAGCGGGAACATCCTCGTCTCGGCGAGCCAGGCCTATGACTTGCTCACCCCACAGCCAGGTTGGGTGGAACAGTCGCCCGATGCGCTGTGCAAGGCGGTTGTGCAGGTCACCCGTTCTGTGCTTGAGCAGCTGGGCCCCCGGGACTACATCGCCGCCATCTCCCTATCCTCACAAGGTGGCACTACCATCCCTGTGGATGCTGAAGGCCACCCCACCTACAACGCTATCAGCTGGATGGATCAGCGCGGCACTGTCCAGGCGGAACGTGTCCGCGCATTGCTGGGTGATGCGTTCATATACACGACCACCGGCTGGCCGTTGCAAGGCGCATTGCCATTGCAGCACATCGCCTGGTTACGTGACACGATGCCGGATTGCTTCGCCCGTTCGCACTATTTCCTTTTTGTCAACGACTTCATCGGCCACTGGCTGACTGGCGAGCGGTGCATGGACCCGACCAATGCCGGCATCACCCAGCTGATGAACATCGCCACCGGGGACTGGGACGAACGTCTATTAGAAGTCGCCGGCATCCGAAGGGAGCAACTCTCGCCTATTCGACCGTGCGGGACAATGACCGGCAAGATTACAGCCGCAGCGAGTGCTGCCACCGGGTTGACACAGGGCACTCCCTTGGTCAACGGCGCCCACGATCAGTATTGTGCGGCAGTCGGTGCCGGTGTGATGCAATCGGGGCAGATGTTGCTCTCGTGTGGCACAGCATGGGTACTGCTCGCCGTGCCCGAGACTATGGAGGCCGGGTTGGCCAGCGGGATGGCGGTCGGACGGCACGCGGTTGAAGGACGCTGGGGAGCCATCCGCAGCTTGGGCGGAGTCGGGAGATCACTGGAATGGCTGGTCGATCTCGTTTCAGGCAGCAACCAGCTCGATTGGGAACGTGCAACACTTCTGCAAGCTCTCGATCAAGAAGCGGCTCATTCCACATTGGGTGTGGACGGATTGCTCTTCTATCCACTTGCGGGTGGGCATGCGGCACATTATGGGCCGACGCGCGGCGCCTTCATTGGACTTACTCTGACACACAGGCGCGGGGACCTAGCACGTGCCATTATGGAAGGAGTTGCCTTTGAGCTGAGGTGGAGTCTAGAGGAAATCCGGTCAGCTGGGGTAGAGGTGTGCGAGCTCAAGATGGTCGGCGGCGCAGCCAAAAGCGTGCTCTGGCCACGTATCGTCGCTGATGTTACCGGCATCCCAGTCCTCGTGCCTGCTTCCGGCGAAGCTGCCAGCCGTGGGGCAGCAACCCTGGCTGGCGTCGGGTGTGAGCTATTCGCGGATGTGGAAGCCGGTTTTACTGCTCTCAAAGCACCTGAAACCCATCTTTTCCCAGATGAAGCTAACGTCGCACGGTATATTGAGGTTTTCAGAAGCTACCGACACACTGCACCTTTTCACCCTAGCTGAGTCCGCGTCAGAGGATGCGCGCGATGTCCTTACAAATTACCGAAGTGGATAGGCAATTCTATCACGACCATCTGGAAGACTTTCTTCCGGATACGATCGTGGATATGCACACGCATGTGTGGTTGAAAGAGTTCCGTTTGTCCTCTGCTGAGAGCACACGAGGCCCCGTCTGGCCACGTCGGGTGGCGGAGGAGAACACAATTGAGGACTTGCTGGATACATACGCTCTTATGTTTCCAGGCAAGAAAGTAACGCCTCTCATTTTCGGATGGCCAGAGCGCGACGTTGATCTGGAGCGCACCAATTTCTACACAAGCAACGTGGCGAAGCAACACGGTTTGGCCGCTCTCCTGGTGACAACTCCATCTTGGTCCGCCTTTGAGCTGGAAGAACGGGTGCGCATGGGGGGCTTCATCGGGCTCAAGCCTTACGTTGATCAGGCCCCACCTCACATCGCCTCTCAGGACATCACCATCTACGATTACTTACCCCATCACCATTTCAGGGTGGCGGATACGCATGGCTGGATCGTGATGCTCCATATTCCCCGGCCAGCACGACTCAAGGACAAGGTTAATTTGGAACATTTGCTAGAAATTGAGAGTTTGTACCCCAATATAAAGCTCATCGTGGCACACATTGGGCGCGCCTATTGCGCGGAGGACGTTGGGGAAGCTTTCACTGTGCTGCGCGCCAGCAAACGGCTGTTTTTTGACTTCAGCGCCAACACCAACGCCTCCGTGATAGAGCAAGCACTACGCACTATTGGTCACCAACGGATTGTGTTTGGCAGCGACTTACCCGTTGTGCGCATGCGCATGCGGCGCATCTGTGAAGATGGGCGCTACATCAATCTCGTTCCGCCAGGTCTCTACGGCGACCTGCGCGATGATCCCCATATGCGCGAGGTGAGCGCCGCGGAGGGTGAGCGCTTAACCTTCTTCCTGTACGAACAACTGCTCGCTTTCCGCCGCGCTGCAGAAGCTTGTGGCTTGGGAGACACTGAGATTGCTGATGTTTTTTATCACAATGCAGCTCGCCTGATCGCAACGATTGAAAGGGGGTGATCGGTCATAATCCAGACATAACAGATGATCATGGTTTCACGCAGCCAGAGTATCAAAGAAGGTACATCCAATTTGTCCCTAGCGATAGAGGGCCATTAGTAATCGTGCAAGGAGGAGCACAGAATGAACGAGCGCATCCGAATCTGCACCATTTTGTTGATCGTGGGTGCTTTGGTGGCCTCTTTCTTCACCAGCGGTGCGGCGCCGTCGCCGCAGGAGGAGCCCATCGTCATTCGCTTCGCTGG
>JASFBB010000327.1:0-19985 GCA_036172345.1 Anaerolineae bacterium | reverse complement strand
AGATCAACATGCTCACCGCCAGCCCGCCTAGTGTAGCTAGCAGTAAGGTAACGAAATATCGTGTGGGGACCCTCTCTTGCATCACAATCGACCGAATGGCGTTCGACTCAGTTGAGCGGATAATCGAGTATACTACATTATGTAAAAAGAAGAGCTGCGCTCGCTATCGCCGCCAGCTCCTCTGCCAATATTAAGAGACAATATAACGATAAATGCCCCAAAAGTCAAAAGCTCGAGGGGAAGTGTTGAAAACGCCAAGGGTTATCCGCCTCATTTAGCAAGGGCGTGTAAGCCTACACCTCACGCGTCATCAGCAATAATGTGCGTGTGATGCGAAAACCAGCCGCGATGAAAGCAGCGATCCCTTCTGGGTGATACGTGGGATGTTGAGCTGTAGCACTATGGCCACCCCATTGGTGCACATGTTGCAAGGCACGTGTCACTAACACATGCTCGAAGTGCCCACGCTCGTCAGGATGTACCATCATTTCGACCCGAGGAATATTTCGGGAGTTTGAGTGCACGATCACCATGGCGCGCAGCTTATCAGCGTCTCTAACCGCCAGACGCAGACTCGGCACTTTGCCGAGCAGCTTGCACAGTTGATCAACTAGGAGCTGATCTAGGCCGAAGCGGTAATATCCACGCTGCACAGGCCATTCGGCTTGCACAATGGGTGGGATAGCTATTCGCGCTAGACGATAGATATTATCAGCATCGGCGCTGCTCAGACGATGCAAATGGAGATCTGACGGCTGAGGTGCTTGGGGAGGGAGGATTTTGTCATTATGTAGGTAGACAGTACCGCACACGACACGAAAGCCCATCGTTTCATAGATATGTCGCGCAACTACATTGTCATCACGTACTTGCAAGGCGGCTATACGACCACCTGCCTCACGGACCATTTCCAGAGCAGCGTTCATCAGACCACGAGCGATACCACGTCCACGGTACTCATGAGCGACAGCAACATTGCTAATAATCCAACGATCAGAGGCGTAGGGCGATGGGCTGACAGTGACGTTACCCACTATTCGCCCATCTTCCACCCAGACGAATCCGGAAAGCATTACATTTAGGCTGCTACTCGGGCTACCGAGATAGCACAGAAAAGCACCTAAGCGACCCATTGTGCGCATCTCACGTAGCATCGCATAGCCACTCTGATCCAGGTCATCGGAAAAGGAGGTCTGGATCAGATCGGCAATGGCGCTCAAATCGCGGAACGGGTCCACCGGGCGCAGTCCAGATAGTTCGCGTCGACGCTGCACGGCTAAACTGGTCATACTTTACATTATAGCATGGTTTTGCTGTGTAGAATGCCCTGGTTATAATGAGTGATGGAAGAGGATGCGCAGAGATGTTTCGTGGGCGCGGTGGGTCGTTAATGCGCTATGGAGAACGAGCACGACCACTGGGTGCAATTGTTATGGTATTGCTTTGTTCCGCCTGTAACGCAGCAGCGTTCAGAGCAGAAGCGCGCTGTTACCCCGCTACAGGCCACACCATACGAGGCGAATTTCTGCGCATCTATGATGCGCTGGGAGGGCTGCGTTCACTGGGATATCCTATTACGGAGCCTCTCACTCAAGAAGGGCGCACTGTGCAGTATTTTGAGTACGCCCGATTGGAAGATCATCCAGACAATCCGGACGGTCCTGTCGTCAAACTGAGCATGCTGGGCGAGCGTCTCGGGCGTCGCTATCCGCCCCTCGACACGCGTACGTTGCTACCCTCTGGAACACCTTCTGTGCGTTATTATCCTGAGACCGGCCACAGCGTCAGCGAGGCTTTCCTGGACTTTTTCGATCGTTATGGCGGCCTCAGGCGCTTCGGCTTTCCCATCAGCGAACCCGCGCCGGTCGATGGGCAGCTGGTGCAAGACTTTCAGCATATACGACTCATCTGGCACGCCCGAGCAGCAGAGCAGCACGTTATGATGGAGAGGTCGGGATATGTATACTTCGTCGTCCAGGGACTCGATAAGCAATTGTTACAACCGCAGTCTTGCCCTGCAGGCGCACAGGTGGTGGAACCAATCGAGACAGATCATCCAGACTGAAAAACGCACTCGCTCTCTTGGTCATCTCTTGTGGTATAATTTGCTTTAACAAGTGAGAGGGAAACGTGGAGCCGGCTTAATCCGGCGTAGGAGTCAAGGAGAAGGGATTGACAGGTCTGACGTCGCTGCGCACCTTGTTAGATTTCGCCATGGATGCAGCTTGGCAAGCTGGCCAGCTCACACTCGCCCATTTTCAGACCGAGGTTGACGTGGAGTGGAAAGGGGACAATTCGCCGGTCACTATTGCCGACCGAGGGGCAGAAGAGCTGATGCGCCGGCTGATCGAAAAACGCTTCCCTGACCATGCTATAGTGGGCGAGGAATTTGGGGAAGCAACTCGTGATTCAAAATACCGCTGGATTATTGATCCTATCGATGGCACGCGATCCTTCGTACGCGGTGTGCCGCTTTATGGCGTGCTCATTGGATTGGAAATCGACGGGGAAGCTGTTCTTGGCGTGGTGTATTTCCCCGCGTTGCGGGAGATGGTAGCCGCAGCACGCGGTGAGGGATGTCGCTGGAATGGACGCCTGGTCCATGTCTCAACTACCGCCTCGCTGGACCAAGCACTGTTATTATACACCGATGCCCTCGATTTTATCAGGCATGGATACGCGCAAGTTTGGGATCGTCTGCAGGCAGCTACCCATACCCAACGCAGTTGGGGCGATTGTTACGGTCATTGCTTGGTAGCGACTGGACGTGCTGAGGTGATGTTGGATCCAGTGCTCAGCGTATGGGATGCTGCCCCTTTACTGCCCATTCTCCAAGAAGCTGGCGGCACGTTTACCGACTGGAGCGGCACCCCCACTATCTATGGTGTTAACGGGATGAGCACTAATGGATTGGTGTTTAACTCCATCCTTGAGATACTGAGTTCGTAGAACTGGGTATGGAAGCTTCTACGCGGTATACCATTCCTGATTACGAGATTGAGGCGGAAATCGGCTGTGGCAACCTGACCACAGTATACCGTGCTCGTCGTAAAGCCGATGGTCGCCTCGTCTCGATTAAAGTTGTGCTGCCAGAGTTCGCTGCCGATCACACTTTTGTGCGCCGTTTCATCGAGGCAGCTAGCCGTGCTATCAAGCTGGATCATCCTAACATTGCGCGCACCTTCGAGGTCGTTGAGCATAGAGGCATGGTGTATGTTGTGCGTGAGTATCTGGATACCAATTGTCTGGCAGAATGGCTCGCCCAACAAGGCCCTATACCATTGGAGCGAGCGGTTCCCATCGTGCGCCAGCTGGCCTCGGCACTGGATTACGCCCATAGTCGGCGTGTGATGCATGGAGACATCAACGACCGATGTATCTACATAGACACAAGGGGGGGTGTCAAGTTAGCGGATTTTGGCCTGGTTCAATCAGTACCCGGCACTGATCTAGAGCGAGGCCGGATACATGGCATCCGCATGGTGCATGGTCTTGGTGCCTGTGAGTATTTGGCGCCCGAACGAGTGCAGGGCCAAGGCCCCAACAGGTCTGCTGATATCTATGCACTGGGCATTGTAGCGTACCAACTGTTGACAGGCGCGCCGCCGTTTCAAGGAGAACCGGAGGACGTTTTAACCGCCCAGGTGTATGAGACACCCCAGCCGGTACAGCTAGCTGATCCCCGTGTTTCTTCCACTGTAAACGCCACCATCAACCGCGTGCTCGCGAAACGGCCCGAATTGCGCTACAGCACAGCTACCGAGTTTGCCCGCGCCTTTGCTGCTGCAGCAGAAGGCATCGTACCAAGACGCGGTTCTCGGATGTTGGAGCCCGCCAAGCCATCAGCCGGGACAGCTAAGTCGCTGGGATTACCGGCAGCGGTGGTGTTCGTTGCGCTCGTGGTGTTGGCAGTGGCGTTGCTTTGGAACCTAAGCGGCGTCGGTGCCTGGGTGGAAAAACAAGTTTCTCCGTGGCTATCAGCACTGGTGCCTCCGACTCCAGCGCTGAGCTCCATCAACGAGTCACCTCTTGCCCCCATGCCTAGTGAGGTGACAATCACACCTAGGCCGACTGCTACGGCTATATCTACACCCACTCTGGCGCTCACACCTCCTTCGAAGATCATAACTACGACAATAACAGCAGCTGCGCCGGTTGAGGCGACAACCACCCCTGTCCCTCGCACCCCCACTGTACAGGTTTCGCCCACCGTGTCTGTGCCGTTGCCCGGTGCTTCCTTTAGCAATCTAATTGTCGCTGCTGGGATCGACGCAAATAACTGGCCAGTATCACCTGGGACCACCTTCTCGGCAGTGCGGAGACCGCTCTACGTTTTCTTTGAATACCGTAATATGTCGCCTCAACTCAGCTGGGGGTATGTTTGGTTGCGGGAGAATCAGGAGCTAAATCGTGTGGAAGAAAATTGGCCTGCCAACTGGGGTTCCACCGGGCGCGCCTGGATCTATTACACCCCTGAGGCCACCTATTTGCCGGGAACATATCAAGTGCAGCTGCTATTAAATGGGCAGGTCGTTGCTACAACGACTTTTACGATCAAGTAATCCATGTGTCTACAGTAGGCAATGCATTCTTCTGTGGCTATGCCTTGCTCTAATAGCGGTCGCTTGTCAAGCTTTTCCGTTCTCCAAGCGCCTCTCTTCCGGTGCTACGGAATCCCCACAAGCCATCCCGTCCTCTTCTACAGAGACATTGGTCTCTCCTCGCTTGCCACCGGGTCCGGTTTTGGCTCTGACCTTCCTGCCTGATGCCGGTCTGTTGGCCGCGGTCGGCCCGGTAGGAGAGGAGGGAGATGAGCTGACATGGCAGCTCTATCAGGGGCGCGCTGATGCCTGGCAGCGCCTGGCATGGCCTGAGGAAATTGCACCACATTCGCTCCATGTTCCTTCGGGGGGAACCCCCATCTTCGCAGTACCGAGTAACAATGCCCTCTTGGGAAGCGGCCAGCCCTGGGGATTGTTACGCTCGGCAGACGCAGGCCAGTCATGGCAACAGATCCTGAGAGGGCTGGATGATCCTTATGTGATGGATGTGGCATTATCGCCACGGTTCGCAGAGGATCAGACCATTGTGGCGGTCACTTGGCGTCACGGGGTGTATTTTTCAAATGATGCAGGGGACAGCTGGCAACAGCTGCCCTATCCTCGCCCAATAAACCCTTCAGGTGGTACCAACCCATATGACTTGGCGATAGCATTGTCACCCGACTTCCAGGGTGGGACGCCGCAGCGCCCTGTCGTCAACGGTCAGATCGTTGCCAGCTTCGCGCACGGCCTGCATATATGGAGTGCCACGACGCCGAAATGGCAAACTGTCTCCATCACGGTTCCCTCACGGTTGGAAGACTATGATCTGCCCAGCGCACCTCTCACCGCTGGCGCACTCGCCTTTTCACCTGAATTTGTTCAGGATAATGCTCTGTACCTCTATTCTGGTTATGCCGGGCTATTCCGGTCGGGCGATGGTGGCACCACTTGGCAATTTGTCGGCCGCGAGCTACCGGTGCCTATCCCGCCGACCAGAACTTTTCATCTAGAGGTTGTCTCAGCGAATATCGTATGTGTGTTATTGATAGCACCGTCGGAGGAGATCGAACCTTCTATGTTTTCGGATTCTCGTGCTCGACAGCGGTTACTCTACTGTACACACGATGGGGGTACATCTTGGCACGTGCTTCAACCTCCTCCTGAGGTGGGCGAGATATCTGCCTTCACGATGAAACGAGATACAAGCGGAAATATTGTGTTGTATTTAGGCGGCATGCAGGGGGGCGTGTTCGGGTATTCGATCGAGGCATTGACATGGCAATAAGTGGAGAGAAACTGATTCTCAGGGTCACACTCTTTTCCCTTTATGTAGAAATATTCTCTGACACGCCCTCATCTAGCGGGATCAGCTCTACGAGCACTCTGTCTGGCCTTAGGATCAGCCGCCCTACGGAAGGTTTGGCCTGATTAAACGGGACAACACCCCCCGGATTGAACACCAAGGTCTTACCATGCCACGCCTGATAAGGCTGATGGGTGTGGCCAAAGACAATCACGTCGGCATCCGGGTACATACGCAGCAAACGGCGCACAATCCGTGCATTTGCCCCTCTGCGGCTGGGTTCTAACAGCTTCTCCCAAAACCAATCACTGGCCAACGCCCAAAAGTTTGGCCAACCTCCATGGTTAAGCACGATGTGATAGCCAAGCAAGGAGAAATGGAGGTCAAACGGCAGCTCGACACCCCCGTGACTCAGCTCATTGGGTTTGAAGTGTAAATTACCACGCACGGCATACAGAGGGCCGATCGTTTCGAGTGGATGAATATATTCCATCTGGTCCACATCTCCCGCATGGAAGATGAGATCGACACCGCGGAAGACCCTTAATAATTGGGCGGGCAATCCCTTGAGACGAAATGGTAAGTGGGTATCGGCCAGCACCCCAATCGTAAGGCTGCTCTTATTTGAAATACCTGGTACATCCACAAACTTTATGGGCGTCAACGCCTTTCCCCTCTTTTTACCACTGGGCCATAACTGTGGGGCTCGAATGATTGTGCTAACATAGCAATTATGCTATCTGTCTCACGGTTCATAGTCCTAGCGTATACGCCATCAGTAATCCCACAATCGTCTTAGCGTCGCGTATTTGCCCTGTCTCGATCATCTCCAGCGTCCGTCCTAATGGCACCGTAACAACCTCGATCGATTCATCTAGGTCGTGGTTTGTCGCTCCCGGAATGAGTTCAGTGGCCAGGAATAAGTGGATGATCTCATTGCACACCCCGGGCATAGTGTAAAAGCTGGTCAGGTATCTCCAATGTGCAGCGCGATCTCCTGTTTCCTCAGCTAGCTCGCGCGAGGCTGCCTCCTCGGGTGGCTCCCCTGGCTGCAGCGTGCCAGCGGGCAGTTCGAGCAGATATTCTCCGACAGCAGAGCGGTACTGGCGCACCATGCGCACCTGACGGTCGGCGGTAAAAGGGATGATTGTCACGGCGCCGGGCGTGTTTACAATTTCGCGGATGGTGGTACGTCCATCCGGGAGCTCGATCGTATCCACTCGGAAGTGCACGATACGCCCGGCATAAATAGTTTGGCTCTTTATGACCTTCTCCGGAGGTTTAGACGCCATTTATCCTCCTAAGATGCTCTGGATGGGAAATTGTCCTCGCCACAGTATAAAGTGAAAAGGGGTGCATTGCAACGCATAGATATCCCCGAAAGAGATCTCGCGGGAACTGTGATGAACCTTGTGATGAACCTCTGTCCAGTCTTGAAATCTTAATCTGACCTTTGCATATCATCGAGCCCGATGTTACAATCAAATTATGTTAGTGCGGGCAGCTCAACTGGTTGATCTGAACGTTTGTTATGATATGGATAAATCGTACCTGACCGATTATGTGTGGCAGATGCACTCCTATGGAAGCGCCCGCTCAGTCGAGGCACGATTTGACCTGATACGCCTGCCACGGCCTATGAAGGTAGAGTATCCACGTCACCCGGACGAGTTGCTCGATAACTGGCGCCGTGAGGAGTGCTTTCTGGTAGCTGTAGACGGGTCGGACAAGGTGCTAGGGTTCCTGGATATGACGGTGCAAGCGTGGCATGGCACAGCTTGGATCCGTAACCTGGTGGTTCACAAGGAACATCGTCGCCAAGGGATCGGCAGCACCCTGTTGCGTTCCGCGCGTGCTTGGGCGTGCGAACACGGACTGAGCGGCGTAATGGCCGAAGCTCAGACAAAAAATTATCCTGCCATCCGATTTTGGCAGAAACACGGGTTTGTCTATTGCGGATACAATGATCGCTATTATACGAACGGTGATATTGCGGTTTTCTTCTTTCTCCGAATCTGACATCTGCAGTTCGGTGTGTCGATGATATGGAACTTCTGGCAGCTAATCTTATCGCTTTGTTGTCCTCGCTCAATCGGGCAATCTCTATTGCCATTGTCATCCTTAGCTTTTCGTTGCTGATCTATATCCTCACCTATAACCTGCGCAGCTCGGTAGCGCGTTCGTTTAGCGCCTTAATCGCCTGTGTATGCATTACGTACACTGGAGATGCCGCACTTTTCGCTACCACCTCGTTGGAGAGCGCCATGCTATGGCTGAGGCTTCAGTGGATTGGCATTGCTTTCACACCAGCAGCCTATCTCCACTTTTCGGACTCATTGTTGCGCACAACCAACTCTCTTTCTCCTTTGCGTCGCTGGGCGGTACGTGGTGGATATCTTGTTGGTCTCATACTGGTTCCTCTGGCCTTCTGGACCCCTCTATTAGTACATGATGGCATTCACAGCCCAGGTCTCACGCAATTTCGCGCCGGCCCCTTGTTTTGGCTGTTTAGCGCCTATTTCTTCGCCACAGTGATGTGGGGAGCCTACAACACCGTCCGAGCACGTCAACGTTGCCTGACACACACCTCTCGTCGCCGCATGACTTACTTGGCTGTCTCGTTTGCGGCGCCAGCATTGGGAGTTTTCCCTTATCTCCTTATCGCCAGTGCACCGTCAACTCTTCTTTCGCAAGCTGCGTTCTTCAGCGTGTTGCTGGTTGGAAATCTGGGTATTGCAACAATGATCGCTGTGATGGCCTATAGTGTCGCTTATTTTGGCGCGCTCACACCTGATCGTGTGGTAAAGCACAACCTGATCCATTTTCTGTTGCGCGGTCCATTGCTCGCTACCATGGTGATTTTCGTCTTCTTAGCCATGCCAAAGGTGGCTTACATTCTTAGTTTGCCGCGGGAAGCTATCCTGGTGGCAGCTGTGGCGTTTGTGATTGTGGCTGGCCAGCTGCTCATTAACTTAGCCAAGCCCATAATCGATCGAGTGGTCTTTCGTCGGGATCGTGAGGAGGTGGTGTGGATACAAGAGCTGGATCGGCGGCTTCTGACCACCACTGACTTGCAGCAGGCATTGGAGAATATCCTGGCCGCTTTATGTGAATTGTTGCGGGTGCATACCGGGTTTATCGCCAACATTGGAGCGCGCTCTGGACCACGCTTGGAGACTTACTATGGTGCTCAGGAAGCTATTGAATCAGCGTTGCGCACGGTCAAGGTAGAAGCGCTGGTCGCCGCCACCCGTGATGGCCACTCGAAGGATGTTTTCATACGGCAGGATGGCTTCTGGTTTGCTCTGTTGCGCACCCATTCGCGTGATACAATCCTCGGACTATTGGCATTGGAGGCGAATGAACGCACTGAGCTGAACGAACATGAGCAGGAGGTAGCAGCCACCTTGATCGCTCAAGCTGAGCGCGTTTTGGAGGACCGCGCGTTACAGCATAATGTTTTCAATGTCTTGCGACGGATCATCCCCGAGTTGGAACAAGTCCAGCGCCTGCGTAGCACCGCTCGCTACACCGGCTCACCAGGGCTGGAAACATTACCTCTGAGCAGCCCTATCCATTCGCCAGAGTTTACCCAGATGGTGCGCGATGCCTTAAATCACTACTGGGGCGGTCCCCAGCTGGCGCATAGCCCTTTATTGGGGCTGCGTGTAGTGCAAGATTCCTTGGTGCACCATCAGGGCAATCCCGTACGCGCCTTACGTGCCGTCTTGGGACAAGCTATTGCCAACCTGCGTCCCGAGGGTGAACGGCAGATGACCACTGCAGAATGGCTGCTTTACAACATATTAGAGCTCAAGTTCATTCAAGGGTTACGTGTGCGCGATGTGGCACAACGCTTGGCTATGAGCGAGTCGGACTTCTATCGTAAGCAACGCATCGCCATCGAGGAAGTGGCGCGTGCATTAATGGCCATGGAGCAGCAAGGCTTGGCCCAAAATAAGGCAGGGGGATCAGCGGAGTCGTTAAAACAGTGATCCAATCATTCTGTCCCCAAAATTCTATTTGCCCAGCGCACGCGAGTTGCGCTACAGTTATCATATTATGTAGGAAAGGCGGTGGAATTGTGGCCCGTAGGAGGGATTGACTGTGGCATTAGAGAAATCGCCCTCACTGGACGAGTACACTACTGGGATACCCTCTTCCCCATCTGCCTCACCCAGATCACGCATTGGGTTCCTTCTCGTTGGCGCCATAGGTGCTGCGACGTTAGCCGCGAGGGTGATTGTGTCCGTGTTATATTGGGGTGAGGATCTCCGCTTTCTTATGGGACACACTGGCATTGTCAGCGGTACGGTGGTGAATGAGATATACCGGCCCTTGCAGGCAGACATTTATGCTCAATTGACCAATCTACACACACGTTGTGATCCGAATGGTTATTTCGAGATTCGCGGTGTTCCCGTTGGCTTACACTCCATCGTGGTTGCCTATAGAGGCCGAGCGCAAGCGTTCCCCGTGACCGTTGTCGGAGGGACAAATAACCAAGCAGGTCAGTTGCGCTTCATCCCCACTACGTCAACTCGCTAGACATCTCTTTAACAGGAGTGCAAATTGATGAAAGTGTTGGTGACTGGTGCCGCCGGGTTCATCGGCAGTCACCTCGTCGAGACATTGCTGCGCCGCGGGGATTGGGTGATTGGGTTGGATAACTTTAACGATTACTACGATCCGCGGCGCAAGCAGGCCAATCTCCGCACAGTGCGAAATCATCCCCGTTTCACCTTTTATCACGCTGACATTCGCGATGCCGGTTATATGGAACAGATTGTAGCCCATCACCGACCGGACGTCATCGCTCATCTCGCTGCGATAGCTGGTGTGCGTTATTCCGTCGGACGTGCCGGATTGTACGCAGATGTTAACATCCGGGGGACCGTCAATCTCCTGGAAGCAGCACGCTTGAAGGGTGTATCCCATTTTGTGTTCGCTTCCACCTCCTCCGTTTACGGTGAGACGCAACAAGTGCCTTTTGTGGAGAGTGATCCGTGCAACCATCCGCTAGCGCCCTATCCGGCCAGTAAGAAGGCGGGTGAGATCATAGGGCACACCTATTGGCAGCTGCACGGGCTTCATTTTACCGCGTTGCGTTTCTTCAGCGTATATGGACCTCGCGGCCGGCCGGATATGATGCCTTTTAGCGTGATGCACAGTGCCGTGAATGGGACTCCTGTCTCTCTGTTCGATGGAGGACGCATGCGGCGCGATTGGACCTACGTAGAGGACATTATCCACGGTGTGGTGGCCGCACTGGAACGCCCGCTCGGTTATGCCATTATTAACCTGGGCCGTGGAAACCCTGTTTGGATGAGCGACTTCGTAAGAATTATAGCTCAGCTGGTAGGTAAGGAAGTGCTCATAAAAGATGTGCCGGCACCACCCAGCGAGCCCAAAATCAACTATGCTGACATCACCAAAGCACAACAGCTGTTGGGCTATGAGCCACGCACCACGGTGATGGATGGACTGACCGAGATGTGGCGTTGGTACCAACGTGAAATTATGGCGGGTACAGGAGCTTGAGATCCCTGAAGGGTAAATTTTTCAAGCAAATCTTTCAATCTCCTATACAACCCCCTATGCAGCCTATCTCGCACAAAATCTGGGGCGAAGATCGGCCAATGGGAATCCCAGCTTGGCATGACTTCTGGCTGGTACTCTTGCTTTTCACTGCATTTCGCGCTATGGCGCTGTTCGCCTTCCGCCCAGGCGGGCTGGTGCTCGATTTTTCCGATTTCTACTGGTATCGCGAGTTCGCCCAGCTGACACGACAAGGATACTATCCGTATGTCAATCTCTGGACCACATACCCTCCATTATTCCCTTATTTGATGATCGGTATATGGTGGATCAGCACGTTATTACCTCCATGGGAGTTCCCTAACCTGTGGTTCACGTTGCTGCTGGGTGGTGTCTTTCTCCTGTTTGAAGTCGGCAATCTAGTATTGCTTTATGCCATTGCCACCTGTATAAGTGGCGCACGCAATGCTCTGCACACTGTGTGGTTCTACGGGTTGCTGTTCGTACCGGTATATACGCTGACCGGCTGGTTCGAGAGCTATCCTCTTTTCTTCTTTTTACTGGGGTTGTATCTATTGCTCCGCGGGCGTCCTCTATGGAGCGCGGTGGCATGTGGATTTGGTTTTATGATCAAGCTCATTCCGGTGCTCCTGTTGCCCATTGGACTACGTGCGGCGGGGCACAAGAAGAAGATTTCTCTTACACTGCCACACCTGAATCTCACGTTTGACCCACTCCATATCTTTCTATATCTGGGTTCTTTCGCTTTGGTTGTCATCCTTATAGGGCTGCCCTTCTACTTGCTCAATCCTCGGTTGGTATGGGGATCGTTTGCCATCAGCAACGCGCGCGCGCCGTGGGAGACCATTTGGGCATTGCTAGAGGGAAAGTATGACTACGGCATCATTCCGCTCGACATGCGTGACCTGAGCTGGCAGCCAACAGTAGCAGTAGGACACTTACCTTGGCCTTTCATCACGCTGGTATTTGCCGCCATCTTCCTCTTTGTCTACACACGACCCATTGAGTGGCACCGGCCCCGCAGTGTGGTCGCTTTCACCGGTTTTGCTATATGTCTTTTCATGCTCTACTCCAAAGGATATAGCCCCCAATGGCTGGGTTGGGTGTTGGTGTTCATTGCCTTACTCCTGCCCAATTTACGCGGCGCGTTCTATGCAGTGGTTGCCAGCTTAGCTAACTTGATTGAAGCAAACGCCTTTTTCATCATGGTGCCCGATGAACATTGGCTCCTGGTCATGACAGTCGGTGTACGCACGCTGATTTTCATTATGGTGGGTCTTGAGTGCCTGTTTATCGTGTTTCCTTCCTGGCTCGGCGCACGGGTTCAACAAATCTGGCGCTACCTGCTGATCGGACTAGCGGCTGTGCTGCTGATCGGCGGTGCTGTGGCTGGCATACGCTTCATTCATGCCTACTTCGATGTACGTTACCAACTGTCACCCTATCGTGCCACCATTGATGTGCTGCGTGCCGAAAGCCAGAAAAATACGGCGCTGATTCTCACCAGCTACGATCATCGCACCTATGATTGGTTATTCCCCTTTCTGCGCGATCGGTTGACTTTCTATATGTTGGATGACTATGCACCACCTGGCGATTCAGTAGCAGCACGTACCCAAGCGCTTATGGAACAGATTGCTCGACACCATCGCGCAGCGTGGTTCTTCGACAGCAACCCGGCAGACCAATCCCCCTCCGAACAAGCTATGAGTGAATGGCTCGCAGCGCATGCCGAGATGAAGGATGTGCGAGATATAGACAGAGGACAGCTCTATTATTTCCGCCTCCGCTGAGATATATTACCCTTCTTCAAGGGATAAATGCGCTTTTGTCAACCCTCCCCAGCACACATATAATGACGCTCGTCATTGACTGATCACTTCTCGTATTTGGAGAGGATTGTGGTACTCGGAGCAAGCAAGCTGTGGCAGAGTCTGGAGCGCACCCGCAACGCCTTCTTCGGGCAGATCACAGGTCTTTTTGGCAACACCGAGATCAATGCTGAATTGTGGGATGATCTGGAGGCATTGCTCATCCAGGCAGACGTGGGTGTTGCGACGACCCATCTGCTCATCAGGATGGCGCGTGAGGCGGTAACGCGTCAAGGATTGACGCGAGCCAGTGACGTGAAACAAGTATTGCGTCAGGAAATGATTAATCTATTAAAGAATGGTCATATATTGAACATTAATCGTAACCGGCTGCTCAATATCGTTCTGGTGGTGGGGGTGAACGGCTCGGGTAAGACGACCACTATTGCTAAGCTGGCACACCGATATCGCGAACAGGGATACCGGGTGACACTGGCTGCGGCGGATACTTTCCGCGCTGCTGCGATCACTCAGCTGCAAATGTGGGGCGAACGTGCCGGTGCTACTGTGATCGCCCATCAACCTGGTGCCGATCCCGGCGCGGTGGTCTTCGATGCCATCAAGAGCTGTCAAGCGCGCGGCGCCTCATTGCTCATCGTGGATACCGCTGGTCGCCTGCATACCAAATACAACCTGATGAAGGAACTGGAAAAGCTGCGCGTTATTATGGCGCGTCAGGTGCACGAAGCACCACACGAGACCCTTCTCGTACTCGATGCCACCACCGGGCAGAACGCTATCAGTCAAGCACGGCACTTCAAAGAAAGTGTAAATGTCACCGGTGTAGTACTAGCCAAGCTGGATGGCACTGCTAAGGGCGGGGTGGTGTTTGCCATCACGCGCGAACTAGGGCTGCCAGTACGTTTCGTCGGTACCGGTGAGCAGCTGAATGACTTGGAGGAGTTCGATGCCGAGTCCTTCGTGGACGGATTATTCGGCAAGTAGGAGGAGAGTTCATGTGTGAAAGTGATTTTTCGGAAGGAGGTGAAACGTTATGAGTGTTGAGGAGACACGCGCCATTTTAGCTGAGCTGCGGCAGCGGATCAGCGAGATCATGGTGCATCTTTGACATCGCCGCTAAGGAGAAAGAGATCACCCAGCTGGAAGAAGAATCCAACACGCCTGACTTTTGGAACGATCAGAGGGCAGCACAGGCGCATATGCGTCGGCTTGCCGCTTTGCGTGAAGAGGTGGAGACCTGGCGCAGTCTAGATCACCGTGTCGCCGATGCGTTGGAACTGAGCGAGCTGCTCAGCGCGGATGAGGATGAAGCACTAGTCGCCGAGATAGAAGCGGAGGCAGTAGAGCTCCAGAAAACACTTGAGCAGATGGAGTTTCGTCTGCGTATGTCCGGCGAACACGACCGAGATGATGCCCTTCTTTCCATCCATGCTGGCGCAGGTGGTACCGAGAGCCAGGATTGGGTGGCAATGCTGCTGCGTATGTACCTGCGCTGGGCGGAGGATAAAGGCTACAAGACTGAAATCCTGGATTCGCTGGAGGGCGAGGAGGCGGGCCTGAAAAGCGTCACGGTATTGATCGAGGGGGCCTATGCTTACGGTTACCTCCGTTCTGAGCGTGGTGTCCATCGCCTGGTGCGACTATCGCCATTTGACGCTGCACACCGCCGCCATACCTCCTTCGCGCTAGTGGAGGTGATGCCGAACTTGGACGATGATATAGAGGTGCACATCAATCCAGAGGATATTCGGATGGATGTGTACAAGTCCTCTGGGGCAGGCGGTCAGCATGTGCAGAAGAATGCTACTGCAGTGCGCCTGGTGCACATACCTACAGGTATTGTGGTCACCTGTCAAAACGAACGCTCCCAAATGCAAAATCGTGAAATGGCCATGCGCATCCTGCGTGGTCGTCTGTATGAATTGGAGCGCCAGAAACGCGAAGAAGAGACCGCACGGCTGAAAGGAGAGCATGTCGAAGCCGGATGGGGCAACCAAATACGCTCTTATGTGTTACACCCTTACAAGATGGTCAAGGATCACCGCACCAACTATGAAGTGGGGAATGCAGAGGCTGTGCTGGATGGTCACATTGATGAATTCATCGAGGCCTATTTGCGCCACGTAGCTGTGTAGGATAAATTGCCTGAGGAATTAACGATCCCCTACTACGGAGAACTCACACAGATAAAAAGGAGGTTGGAGCAGAAGCCTAGCTGCTCGCGAATGAGCTGATGAAACTGGTGACATTTGTACACAATAATCGATCGCGCCTGGGTGCATTATGCGTTCGTGATGGACGTCAGATAATAGTTGATTTACAAAAAGCAGAACCTCGGTTGCCTGCTGATATGCTCTCGTTCCTGAGGCAAGGTGAAGAGGCACAGCGTATAGCAGCTGCAGCTGTCACGCGGGTCACCGATGGAATCGCGCTGGAAGAAGTAAAGTTGAAGGCGCCGATACCGAACCCCGGAAAGATTATCTGCATTGGGCTAAATTACCGTGATCATGCCGCTGAGACAGGCCAACCCATCCCGGAATACCCCACCGTTTTTTCCAAATATGCCAATACCGTAATCGGACCAGATGAGCCCATAGTGTTACCTCGCGTTTCACAACGGGTTGACTATGAGGGTGAGTTGGGCGTTGTGATCGGTCGGCGCGGGCGTTATATTTCGGAGGACCGCGCGCTCGACTATGTGGCAGGTTATCTGCCTTGCAACGACGTAAGCGCACGTGACTTCCAGAAGCGCACGTCCCAGTGGACGATCGGGAAGACATTTGACACCTTCGCCCCGATGGGGCCGACATTGGTAACGGCAGATGAGATCCCTGATCCGCATGCGCTAGATATTCGGGTATATGTCAGTGGTGAGCTGATGCAATCCTCCAACACTCAGAACTTGATCTTTTCCATTCCCTATCTGATTGCCTACCTGAGCCAGGTGATGACTTTAGAACCAGGCGATGTCATCTTGACAGGAACGCCAGGTGGGGTGGGAGATGTGCGTACGCCACCGCGTTATCTGCAGCCGGGTGATGAAGTGCAGGTTGAGGTCACACACCTGGGGGTGCTAAGAAACCCTGTGATTAGCGAAGCCAAACAGCGTTGAGTGATTGCAAAGAAGCAGACTACCCCGCAGGAGGCAATGGATCGTGTCGGTCAATGATATTGTCATTCGCATTGCTGGCGAATCGGGTGAGGGCATTGTCACCATTGGTGAAGTTTTTGTGCGCATCGCCGCTTTCTCCGGATTGGAGGTGTACACCTTCCGCACCTTCCCCGCAGAAATCTTGGGCGGACATGTGATCTTCCAAGCACGTATTGCCGACCGGCCAGTGCTCTCCCAGGGAGATAACATTAACGTGTTGGTCTCTCTCAATCAAGAAGGTTACGACACGCACGTCGATGAACTGGAAGTAGGCGGCGCGGTAATCTATGATAACGCAGTGGTTAAACCACGCGACAACGAGCGCCACCTATTGTACCCCATCCCGGTGTCCCAGCTAGCCAGTAATCTCAACTTTGCACGCGGCAGCAACCTGGTCATGCTCGGAGCAATGGTACAACTAATGGGCCTACCGCTCGAACGCGCCGAGCAAGTGGTGCATCGAAGATTGGGACGTTATCCGGATTTGCTCCCCAAGAACTTGGAAGCCTTAATGGCGGGTTACCACTATGCGCAGGAACACTTTCCAACCCGTCCACCCACCTATCTGGTGCCCCCAGAACAAATCGCTGAGGAAAAGCTGGTATTGACCGGCTATCAGGCGATCGCGCTGGGCGCATTGGCGGCGGGTTGTCGCTTTTTCGCCGGCTACCCTATCACCCCCGCTACAGACTTGATGGAGTTCATGGCCAGTGAGCTTCCCAAGGCAGGGGGTACTGTTGTGCAAGCAGAGGACGAAATTGCAGCCATCAATATGATCATTGGCGCCTCTTTCGCTGGCTTGCCCTCTATGACAGCCACCTCTGGTCCAGGTCTCTCCCTTATGATAGAAGCGCTCGGGCTGGCCAGCATGGCCGAAATACCCATCGTCGTGGTGGATGTGCAACGTGCGGGACCTGCTACCGGGATGCCAACTAAGACGGCGCAGGGGGATTTATATCTGGCTTTCTATGCTGGAGCCGATGAAGCACCGCGTTTCGTAATTGCGCCCAGTTCGGTGGAAGATTGCTTCTACCAGACGATCAATGCCTTCAATATGGCCGAGCTATATCAAATGCCAGTTATTATCTTAAGCGACCAGGCACTGGCACCTCGGGTGGAGACGTGTACATTTTTTAACCTGGAGAACATACGCCTGTGGAAACGTCAGCTGGCTGATCTGAAGCCAGGACAGCCTTTTGAACGCTACAAAATCACCCATAGCGGTGTATCTCCTACCACTATACCGGGGATGCCCGGTGGCCAATACACTGCAGAAGGCTTAGAGCATGATGAACAAGGTCACCCGGACTACTCACCCGAGACGCACCGTTTAATGACCAAGAAGCGGTGGAATAAGGTCAATGCGGCGCGCCATCATGTGTTCGGTCTGGACAATGCAGTAGAGGAGTGGGGAGATCAAGATGCTGCAATTGGCATTCTAGGATGGGGTAGCTCGCTGGGGCCAGTCAAGGAAGCAATGGTGCGCGCTCAGGAGGCCGGTTATCGAGTTGCTGCGTTGTTTCCCAAAATCCTGTTCCCTATGCCCGATGTTCGCATTCGACGCTTCATCCGCGGGCGACGTGTTCTGATTATTCCTGAGCTCAACTCGTTGGGTCAGTTTGCACGCGTTATCGAACACCGCTACACACGCCAGCTGGTGCAGGATTCGATCAGTGTTATCTCATTGAACAAGTATGAAGGACTGCCCTTTAGACCAGTAGAGATTTTCGAAGAAATCAAGCGGGTGAGCGAGCTGCTCACCCGCCGCACATGGCCGAGGTAACAAGGAGTTGCTATGGTTACATTAGAACACCTGGTCCCTATAAATGAGCTGAAAAGCGGTGTCAAGCCTATTTGGTGCCCTGGCTGCGGAGACTATGGCGTGATGCACGCCGTCCTAAAAGCGATAAGCGAGCTAAAGATCGATCCTGCACATGTTGTGATTGCGTCGGGAATAGGGTGCTCAGGTCGCTTCCCCGCCTTTGTCAAAACCTATGGCTTTCATGGGGTTCACGGACGTGCTCTGCCATTGGCGACAGGTGCCAAGATTGCCAATCCTGACCTCACCGTATTGGCCGTGAGCGGCGACGGCGATGGCTTGAGCATCGGTGCCGGCCATTTACCCCATGCGGCACGTCGCAATGTGGACATCACGTATCTGGTATTGGATAACGAGGTCTATGGTTTGACGAAGGGACAGCCCTCTCCAACCAGTTCTTGGGGCACCAAAACAAAGGCTTCACCTTACGGCACAGTTGAACGACCGCTCAATCCGGTGGCAATGATGTTGGCTTGTGAAGCCACCTTTGTCGCGCGCGGTTTTTCCGCCCGCCCTCAAGAGCTGGCTGAAATTATCAAGCAAGGCATACTTCACCCCGGCTTCGCTTTCATCGAAATCATCAGCCCCTGTGTCACTTTTCTGGATACTTACGGCCTCTACAAACAGCGCGTTGTGCCCATCCCCGACACTCACGACCGCACGAACCGGATGGCAGCCCTGGCGCTGGCATTTGACTCAGAGAAGATCTACCTAGGTATCTTCTATCAGGACAGTCAATCCCGCCCGCATCATATGGCCTTGAGAGAGATGCGCGAAAAGATCAGCGGCAGCGATTCACTTCAATCTTTGCTGGAACGGTTCCGACGCTAGCCTTCTGAGAGGCTAGAGTCTTATTCCTGCGTGCATCTTGCTGTGACAAGATCACCGCACTTGAGCACCCTCGTTAAGGAATATGCTCTAGAGCTGGGTTTTGATCTAGTGGGGATCGCCCCTGCTACGCGGGTGCCCCACGCCGAGGCCTATATGGCCTGGCTGGAAGCCGGTTACGCGGGGGACATGGCCTACATGGCACGCGAGCCAATGCGTCGTCAGGACCCGCGCTTAATCATGCCGGAAGCGCGCTCGGTTATAGTGGTGGCAGTCTCCTATTTCACGGGTAACCACCCTGTCGACCTGTGGAATGATCCGAGGCGAGGACGCATTGCACGTTACGCCTGGGGGCATGACTATCATGACATGTTAGTACCCCGTTTGCATCAGCTCGCTGAGTTTCTGCAAAGGTGCATTGGTGACGAGGTCTCGTGGCGCACCTACGTGGATACAGGGCCGCTTTTGGAACGCGACCTGGCAGTAATGGCCGGCTTGGGGTTCATCGGTAAGAACACTTGTCTCATCCATCCCCAATGGGGCTCGTATCTTTTCTTGGGTGAGCTTCTGGTGAGCATTGATCTCACTTACGATGTCCCTATCACCACGGGCACATGTGGCAATTGCACACGTTGTCTGAGAGCTTGTCCCACAGGTGCCCTAGTAGCACCTTACCGGCTGGACAGTCGTAAATGCATTTCCTACCTCACCATCGAGCTGCGCGATGCCATCCCAGAAGGGCTGCGCGGTCATATGGCAAATTGGATTTTTGGCTGCGATGTGTGTCAGTCCGTCTGTCCTTGGACGCGTCGCTTCGCCCGCGTTGGACGTCAAGACTTCTTGTCTTTCGAGCTAGAGCGATGCGCGCCGTCCCTGCTGCGTCTCCTCTCAATGGATGAGACGCAGTTTTGTGCGCGCTTCGGCCGCACACCTGTGCGACGCGGTAAGT
>JASFBB010000326.1:0-2937 GCA_036172345.1 Anaerolineae bacterium | reverse complement strand
GCGAGAGCTCGTTGTAGGCGCTGATATGGTGTTCGTCACGTGCGGCATGGGAGGCGGTACTGGTACTGGCGCTGCCCCAATCATCGCCGGGCTGGCTAAGGGCAATGGTGCGCTTACAATTGGTGTGGTGACGCGACCGTTTAGCTTCGAAGGTTCAAAGCGTCAAAAGGTGGCGGAAGAGGGGATTGAGAATCTCAAGAACAATGTGGACACTCTGATTGTAATCCCCAATGACCGGTTGCTCGAGCTGGTGGACAAAAAGGTGTCCATGAACCAAGCTTTTCGTATGGCGGATGATGTGTTGCGTCAGGGCATCCAGGGTATCTCTGAACTCATCACGGTGCCTGGTCTGATTAATCTCGATTTTGCAGATGTGCGTACCATTATGAGTGAGGGAGGTTCAGCCCTGATGGCCGTAGGCACCGCCAGCGGTGAAAATGCTGTTGTGGAGGCCGCGAAGAATGCTGTGTCAAGCGCGCTGCTTGATGTGAGTATCGACGGAGCACGGGGTATCCTCTTCAACGTGACCGGCCCGAGTAGCTTGAGCTTGCTGGATATGCAAGAGGCCGCTGAGATCATCCGCTCCAAAGCCCATCCAGAGGCGAATATTATCTTTGGGGCGGTTATGGATGACTCGGTGGGCGACACCGTGCGGATCACACTGATCGCTACCGGTTTCGATGGCAGCAGAACACAGCGTAAACCTGTGGTGACCGCTGCTGCAACATCAGCGGGAAGCGCGCGTACTATACCGTTCCCTCAGACACAACAGCATGCGTCATCGGGTGAGCGCAACGAAATAGATATCCCGGCGTTTCTGCGTAGGCATCGCTGACGATTTGATCTGAAATAGACCAATATCGACGGCACCGACAGACAGATTGCCCTACTCTCTTCGCCCAGTGGTCGGGCTAAGGGCCACAACGCATCCCCACCTGCCCCTGACCTGCGGTCAGGGGCAAAACTATGATTCAGCGCAAGGCATGGTATACTACGTCCCTGAGCATCTTCTATCCGCGGATATACCAGGGACAATCCAGGTGATGCTCTACTGATGAGCGCGTTTCCTTTCCGCCAAAAGTAAAGCGAGGGGCTGTTCAGGGCTTTATGGTGGATCTCGTAGAACGGGTCAAGAATGCCATCGAACACTACAGAATGTGGCAACCGGGTCAGACAGTAGTGGTCGGAGTCTCGGGAGGCCCCGACTCGCTATGCTTGTTGCACATCCTGCTCAGGCTATCTTCTGTCCTTTCGTTCAAGATCCATGTCGGGCATCTCAACCATAGCATCAGGGGTCCTGAAGGTGAGGCAGACGCCGCGTTTGTGATGCAAATCGCACAGAGCTGGGGATTACCAGCCAGTGTTGAGCGAGTAGATGTTCCCGCCCTAGCCCGTTATCATCGGCTGGCACTTGAAGAAGCAGCACGTTGCGCGCGTTACACCTTCCTGGGTCGACTGGCGCGTCAGATCAATGCTTCCGCAATTGCGGTAGCCCATCATGCCGACGATCAGGTCGAAACCGTCTTGATGCATTGGTTGCGCGGGGCAGGCCTAGCCGGTTTGCGCGGGATGTTGCCTGTTACTCCTTTGGCTGAGTATCGGTTAATTGAGAATGGGGCAGCATCCTTGTACAACCAGGATCTCGCCGCGGGATACGCTCTCCTGTCTAGTTCGTCACCCAATGTTATCTTGCCTATACTTGTTCGGCCGCTGCTCGACATCACGCGTGACGAAATTGAAGCCTACTGTCAACAGCACAACTTGCATCCACGTATTGATCGGTCGAACCTGGACACTACCTACTTTCGCAACCGGTTACGTCACGAGCTATTGCCCTACCTCGAGACGTACAACCCTAACATTCGACAGATTCTACGTCGCACTGCACAGGTTGTCGCTGCTGACTACGCTCTGCTACAAGATTGCCTTGAAAGGGCTTGGAACGAGATAGTACGAGACGAAACTGATGAGGCTGTTGTACTGGATCTTGCGGCATGGCGCCGTCTTCCGCTTAGCCTGCAACGTTCTACCTTGCGCCGCGCCATTCATCGGTTACGCCATGCGCTGCGCAACATTAACTTCGTCCATGTCGAAGGAGCTCTAAAGGTCGCCCAGTGCGGCGAAACTGGCGCGAAGGCGACCCTGCCCCAAGGCCTTGCGCTGACGGTCAGCTATGATGAGCTGCTAATCGCCCCACTTGAGCACCAAAGCTTGCCGGATATGCCATTTCTATATAGTGAAGAAGATATCCCGGTGCGTGTGCCAGGTGTCACCTCACTGCCGAATTGTGAATGGGTCCTGGACGCGGAAGAGATAGCCGTGCCCGCCGACAAGGTGTTTACAGTGCGCCCAGAAAGTCGATGGGAAGTGATGCTAGACGCTGAATTTGTGGGTCGCTCGCCACACTTGCGTCGTCGACATATCGGAGATCGTTTCTGTCCTCTGGGCATGAGAGGTCAGGCTAAACGACTGAACGAATTCATGATCAATGAGAAAATCCCTGTAACGTGGCGAGATCATATTCCTTTGTTGGTGAATGACCACGATCAGATCGCCTGGGTATGTGGCTGGCGACCGGACGAGCGTGCGCGTGTCACAGCTCAAACACGGCACGTCTTGCGTTTTCAATTTGTGCGCAAAAGTCCCTGACCTCAACCTCTTTTCTCTAGGAAGGTGCCTACAATGCGTAACACCAAAGCCTTGACCACCTCTTCTTACTTCAGCATGTTCTTTCTAGGTTTTATGTCAACACTCGTCGGTGCCGCAGCACGCAATATTGGCCTGACACCCTTCCAGATAGGCCTCATGTTAGCTTTTCAAAACGTTGGCTTCGTGTTCTCCGTTTCTGTTTCCGGAGCGTTGGCAGATATACGAGAGAAACCCAGACTTTTGCTTTGGGGTACCCTGGCAGTCATCATGGGCCTGGTTGTATTCTAT
>JASFBB010000325.1:0-1584 GCA_036172345.1 Anaerolineae bacterium | reverse complement strand
ATCGAATGCTACTGGCCGGTGACATCGGCGGCACCAAGACCACCCTGGCCATCATCGCCCCCGATGCGGGGATGCGTCATCCGCTGGCACAGGCCACCTTTGCCAGCCAGGCGTATGCCAGCTTGACGCAGCTGGCCAGCGAATTTCTGCGTCACACCGGATACCGGGTGGACAGCGCCTGTTTCGGCGTCGCCGGGCCGGTAGTGGCGGGACGGGCCAGCGTCACCAACCTTCCCTGGGAGATCGAGGCGGTGGAGCTGAGCCGCAGCCTGGGCATCGCCACCGTCCACCTGATCAACGACCTACAGGCGATCGCCACCGCCATTCCCCACTTGGAAGCGAAGGACATCCACACCCTCAACCCTGGCCGCCCGGTTGAGCAGGCCGCCATCGCTGTGATCGCACCGGGCACCGGGCTGGGCGAGGGATTCCTTACCTGGGATGCGACGCGCGGACGCTATCAGGCTCAGCCATCTGAGGGCGGTCACGCCAGCTTTGCGCCTTCTAACGCGCTAGAAGACGGCCTGCTCCACTATCTACGCGAGCACTATGGGCATGTCAGCTATGAACGGGTCTGTTCCGGCATCGGGATGCGCAACATCTACCAGTACCTCAAGGCCAGCGGTCAGGCAGAGGAACCGCCGTGGCTCGCCGCGCGGCTGGCAGGCGCCGAAGACCCCAACCCGATCATTGTGGAAGCGGCGCTGGACGCGACGCAGCCCTGCCCACTTTGCGCCCTCACCCTGGATACATTCGTTTCCATCCTGGGCAACGAGGCGGGCAACCTGGTGCTCAAGGTGCTTGCCACCGGCGGCGTCTATCTGGCCGGCGGCATTCCACCGCGCATCCTGCCAGCACTGGAGGAAGGTTTTCTCAAAGCCTTCTGCCACAAAGGGCGCTTCACTGATCTGCTGAGCCAGGTGCCGGTGCATGTGATCACCAATCCCAAGGTTGCTCTGCTGGGTGCCGCCTGCTACGGCCTGGGATTATAAGTGTGGCAAAAAGCACAAGAGCGCTTGCACGGCAGGTTGGTTTGCATAGAATAAAGCCCACACTTGCTTTCGCAAATATCTTCTGGAGGTCTGACCCATGTCCGTGTTCCGAATCCTGGTCACCGATGAGTTGTCGCCGCAGGCAATGGAGCTGCTCGACGCCGCTGCTGACGTCCAATACGATGTGGTGAAACGCCCTCCTAAGGAGAAACTGTTCGAGATCATCCCGGAGTACGACGCTGTGTTGGTGCGCAGTAGTGGGCGCATCGACGCCGACGTGCTCGCCGCTGGCAAGCGCCTGAAGGTGGTGGGACGCGCCGGCGCCGGTGTGGACAACATCGACCTCGAGGCGGCTTCGCTGCGCGGTGTAATGGTGATGAACACACCAGGGGCCAACACCATCGCCACCGCCGAGCACACGATGACGCTGATGCTGGCGCTGTGTCGTCACGTTCCCCAGGCGGATGCCTCGCTGCGCGCCGGTCAGTGGGAACGCAGCCGCTTTATGGGCGTTCAGCTCTATCAGAAGACATTAGGCATCGTCGGGCTGGGACGTGTGGGACAGCAGGTGGCACGCCGCGCGCAGGCGTTC
>JASFBB010000324.1:0-25926 GCA_036172345.1 Anaerolineae bacterium | reverse complement strand
CAACTGCTGTCCTGTGCGCGTGCGTATGTCCACCAAGCTCAATCCCCGCAGCACGAACTCCCCATCCGGCAGTGTTGCTTCAACCCTCAAATCTGTCAGATAATGGGGCTCTTGGAGGGGGATTACGGTGATGTAGTCGCTGCCAGTGGGGTCGTCGCGCCAGGTATGTCCGATGCGCGCCTGCCGGTGCACCACTCCCGCGTCATAATGTCCTTCGCTGGTATCGCGTCCCGCCGCCAAATCGAACGTTTGCTGCCAGCCGACCTCGTCTCGGACATGAAGACGTGCCACGGGGGTGTCGTTGGGGAGCGTTGCCGCGCCCTCCAGGTGTGAGACGATCCCCAACGCGGTGGCCGGAAAGCGCGGCAAAGTGGTTGGCCTCGCGGTGGAAATGCCGCGTGGACTGAGGCGAGCGCTGAATTGCAGGTCGTAATAGATGCCATCGATCCACACGTCATAGACTTTATCGGTGATCACATATTTGACGCCCAATAGGGATAACAACCGGCCGGAGGGTACGCTGCGCAACTTCTCACGCAGTCGTCCATCCACCGCGAGCTGGTCATCGGGCAACAGCAACCTTTGAAGAGTTAGAAAATCGCGTAGGGGAAGCAATCCACCATCATAGCCATCCACGCTATAGAGCCTGTATAAGAGGGGCAAATTGTGGGAGAGCACCTCTTTTTGTTTCGCTGCCACCACGTAATCGTAAACGGAACGCTCCGGCAACTGCGTGCCCAGCATCGCGCGCATCTCATTCAAGTCGCCGGGGTCATATACGATGCCAGACAAGCTGAGAAAGCGATGGGTACCGAGATCCGTTTTCAAATGCGCGACAGATGGTCGCAGGAGCGTGTATGCTTCTGGGGCAGTGGGGTAGTTGTGGCGAAGGGACTGGCTAGACAGCCACAACTCTCCGACCAAGATGGCAACCAGCATCATCGGCATCCATGCCATTAGCACCTTCCTTTCTCCACCCGTGTCCTGCATACGTCTGGCAATCCACTCCAAACCAATACCGATCAACACTGCCATCCCCCAGGCATACAATGCCATCCATCGGACCGGAGCCCGGAAGGCGTCAAAACCGGGTATCAGATGATAGAGCACATAATAGAATGGATTGGCACGCCCTAATGCTAAGAACAGACCACTCGCTGCGAGGAAAGTGAACGCACGCGCTGCTACTGGCCAATAGATAGATGGGGAACGCCCCTTGCTATCCGCATCGCCTCCCCACCCAGATTGTCTTAAAGAGACATTCGGGTTGCGGCGCCACCCCTGCCACACGGCGACTGCCGCCAGACCCAGTCCGACAATGCCGACATAGGCCACATATTCCCCATACGCTTCCCCGAATATCTGGACCAAGTCCGTACTATAGGGTGGCAGCAACGTATGATGCAGCAGCCAGGGATTCAAGCTGAAAGAGGTGGCTTCTCGGTAGCTGAGTCCATCGCTGCGCACCGACAGGCGGGCGAGCTCCCAGGTGGGCAGGAGCTGCACCGCAGTCATAAGCACCGCCATAACAGCTGCCAGTGCCAAGCTCAACACCCCGTCCACTCGGTACTGTCGCATCCGAGGTAGTATTCCGTGTGTGCAGTCGACATGGCCCAACTCAAACGCGGGTCGCATCAGCGCGTAGATACTCAATCCCACCAGACAGATGAAGGCCGCTTGTGCATGTCCGGCCAAGATCATCATCGCGATGACGAGCGCCAGAAGCAGCGTCCGCCCCACGCTCCGATGCACTCTCGCCCACACCCCTATTCCGTCCGTGCTCCATGTGATCCCGTCCAACAGCCAGAAGGCCCAAGGCAGCCAGGCGAGACAGTTGAGCTGGTTGATGTGCTCACTTTGGGCAGCCAAGAATCCACCCAAAGCAAAAGCCACCGCGGCAGTAACGCTTGCCACCCAGCCGAGACGCAGTGTATTCCTGGCGTAAACCAACGTGCCCACTGCCGCCAGCGTTATGTGCATCACGATGGAGACGGCAACTTGCTTGGGAACCGTCAGCCACAATAGCGGCCAGTGCAGCGGATAGAGCACAGCAGCTTGCATGTTGGCTAACAAGGGTACCCCCATAAAGAGATAGGGATTCCAAAGGGGCAATCGAGCTTGGAGCATCTGTTGAGTCACAAACGCGCGATAGGGGTAGAAATACAGAAACGAGTCAATGCCCACCAGGATCAGATTGGTGCAAATAATCTTGTGAAAAAAGAGCAATGGTAGAACGAGCACTGTCCCTATTGCAACCACACGTTGCCAACTGAACACCCGTCTCATTTCATTTCCTCAATGCGATAAAGGATGAAAGAGACAGAACCGTCACGTCTCAGGGTGCGAAATATCTCACGTAATGCCAATCCACGTTGTCTCAGGGCTAACCTTGCTTCGGTCGAGGATCGCCAGCTGGGAAAAACGATATAGCGTCGTGCGCCGGGACGCGCACTCGCCTGGGCTGCTAAATCCTCCGGAGACCTCCACATACGAAGATCGTACGGGCTGCCCCACAGGTAGAAGCGCCAATGAGGACCCAACCAGCGGTGGTAGAATGTGGTGTTTTCTGGCACCATCTTGAAATAGGCTGCTAGCTGATCGATCCCATCATAGGCGCCGTGATCGCCGCCGATAGGAAAACGACTGGCAGCCGCATCCTGGATAGGGGTGAGTGTGCTGGATAGCAGAACAAGCACTACAGCGATGTAAGCTGCAGATAGCCAGACAGTCCTCCTGGCGCGAACGGGATATGATTCAGAGATATCTGCCGTCTCGGGAGCAATCTCTTTTCCCCATATGTGCAGGGCGTTCCACGGCAACACCAGGACACGGGCCAATAGAAGGAGTACCAGCGGCACCGCTCCCAACATGTAACGATCCCAGACCTGGAACCCCACCAGCGTATGTACCATAAGAAATAGAAGCAGAAAACCGCTTATGACCATATCGTGGTATATGGTGTTCCCTGCACTTCGCGAGAGGTGGCCCCTTTCTGTCCATTTCTCCTTGGTGATGTCGCCGAGGCATAATGCTCGAAGCAATATTTTGCTCATTCGGTTCGGCCTGCGGTGGCGAAGGAACAAGAGCAATCCATCTCCCAACAGCAAGGTGGCTACACCGACGATCAGCGCATAATTAAGCGGGCGCGATGCGGTGGCATATTGCAACCACCCGGCAAAGTGGATCAACCGTTGCCCCACTGAATCCAACGGCACGCTTAGAGAGCCATAGCTGAGCAAACCCTGTTCCAGAAAGCCAGGACGGCGACCGCGTGCCACATCCCAGATCAGAGCAAGGCATACCATCCACGCCAACCCGAGGACGAACCGTTTCCAGGCATATCTCGTGCTATACCGTCCTAACCCTGCTATCAGCGGCAGAAATAGAATGCCCTGCTGTTTGGTTATGGCGGCCAAGCCAAGCAAAGCCCCTGCCCAACCTTCACGTCGGCTTATTATTGCGAGACAAGCAGCCAACATGAACATGACCATCAGCGAGTCGGTGAGGGCAGTGGCAGCGAACAGAATGGCGAATGGGGAAGCAACCCAGAAAAAGGCAGCCAACAACCCTGCACTGCGCCTGTAGAGATGCTGCCCGAGGTGGTAAACGAGCCATGCACTGATCACATGGGCTACCAGAGAGGGTAGACGTGCTGCTGTTTCTGTAGTGCCGAAGAGCAGAAAACTGAGCGCCTGAATGTAAATGAAAAGCGGTGGCTTATCGACCGGCGAACCGCTCACCATAATATCGCGTCCACTCGCAATATCCAGCGCCCATGCACTATAGACCGCTTCATCGTGATGGAAACGGTTGCTCGCCATAGGAGGCAGAGGCGCCAAGACCGCCAGCCCCATGATGAGTAGGAGTGCAGCATGCGGTACCAACCGGGAACTATAGAGGCAACGCCTCCACCTGCTGAGAAGATCACCTTGTATGAGCAGTGTGAGGCGAGCGAGCGGCTCCGTGAACACTGAAGCGTCCTATTTCCACCCGATCCAAGCGGCAGCGAAGTCGAGCGATGTGCTTATAGGCATGGATGGTAGCAGTCGAGAAAAGCGCGATTCACCATTATCAAGCGTGCTGTGTCACCAGATACCTCGCGAGTCGGCACTAGGGCATGCAGCTGGGCGTGGGTGACCGGAATAAATGTACCCCCCATTACGTTGATGAGATTGCTGAGTGGCATATCCCCACTTGGGTGGAGATAGCCCTGAATGATGTAGCGGGGCGTGTAAAGCACTGCCAGCTCAGCGCGTGACGGCAAGGAAAGCAGAGCATCTCCCTCCGGCGTACTCACCCCAATGGCAACGATTTGGCTCTTTGGCACTGTGACCATGGGTTGGGCAGCACTCTGTAGTTTTGCCTGGGGATCCAGAGCCGCAATGCGAGCTTCCGCCAAATCCAACGTCTGCTTATTCGGGTTGTTGAGCCAGGTCAGGAAGGCCTCGCCCGATGCAAACCTGCCACTGATCAGATAGGACAATGTATAAACGCGGATCGAGGATCTCATTGCATCGTCTCCACTCAGTATATCACGGAGCACCCCAAGTCGGGTATCCTGTCCGATGGATGCTTGGTTACCAAAGTGCTCGCTCGTTCTCCCCTTTTATAGCGCGTTCGATGAGAGGAGCGTATTCGGGCATTACGTCACCGCAAGCGCGGATCAGGCCATAGCATCCCGACATCATCATATCCCCAAATGGGGCGGCAAATAATTTGGGATGCTGGGATGCGCGCAACAAATTGCGCCTCGGGCCAGTCACCACCCAAAGGCGCTCCTCGGGGGGCAAGGGTCGCCGGTGAAACACGATCGCTCCATGCCCTTGCGTGTTGAAAACCTCTTCGTGGGTGAGGGTGCCCTCGGCCAAACGTTCCAGGAATCCTTCCAGCTGGGCCGCGGTGATTTCGCCTGTGTGATGCTCGAAGATACCCTCAATGCCATCTTCACCTATCCGGAAAGCCAGACAATGGAAATTGCCTACATTCACTAAAATTCTGGGACGTTTTTGCCCAATGGTCACATCTTGTAATGCCCCCAATGCTGCTGCGGGCGCCGTGTCCATCAAAACCACCGGCAAATCGTCGCGCGGGATACTGGCTGCCACAGCGTGCATGCGAGTCATCATCTGGGGTACATTCTCGGCGCAAAAGGCGAAAGCGGACAGACGATTCTCCGCCCGAGCTCGTTCAGCCAGGTACTGAAAACGAAACAACCTGTCACTGACTCCGGGTGGCGCCTGGCCGTGGTCGAAGACAGCGACTGCTAGGGCGTCTAAATCTCGATCCAAGTTAATTCCAAATTGGTTAAAAGCTTGCGCAATGGCACGATAGTGAAAATCACCCGTGCGTAACCGGACTACCTGATCGCTTATGGCTAGCGCCTCGTCCTCGCTGACCAAAGTCACCCCCATGCTGGACACCGTCTCCAGATCATCGTCGAAGGTGCGCGCTGCTTCGGGCGTCGCATATACACGATAACCAGCATTCAGGTGATCGCGCACGGCCCACGCACATGGCCCCCCACCCATCAGGACACCAGTGAGCACCACATCCTCGCCACGACGTGTTGCTTCACGCACGGCTTGCGCTAGCTGGGTTGTCGGGGATGGGAGCACCATTTTGAAACAGTTTTCAACTTCGCGCTCGCTGTCGAATAAAAGGATGTCTTGAGTACCTGTGCCTATATCAACCGCAAGGATCAGCATGCGACCACCTGGTTCAATCATCAAAATGTTGGCGTAATTGTACCACAAAGGTGGTATATGAGCAGCATGGCCATAGGGGAAACAAGCACTCGCTGCCTTCCTCTCTCGCAGGGAGCGACAGAGGCCCAAGGATGGGACAACAAAAAATGTTACCCCGAGGATAAAATTTTGTGAGAGACGTTCAATTCAAGGGAATAGTATGGATCAGCCCAATGGCCGTTGAGGTTTGGTAGTGATCAGCTTGACCAGCTCGCTGCCCTCATCCTCATCGAGCGAGAGGGGGCCTATCGTGCGCACGGCGCCACGATGCCACTGAGCGTATGCGATACCGACTAACATCAAGATCAACAGGACGATCACCACAGCTTCCATAAAGGACGGTTCCCCCCGTGTACATACCTTGGCGTGAACGATTCACGAAGGAACATAGAAACTATCCCCCAGCATAGTATATTCAACCGCTCCCTTCAATGGGCAAACCGCTTATTTGCATGCCATGCCGGTAGGCTATTATGCGTAGTGGGAAGCTATGAGATCGCGATTCAATTTTGTGCGGATGAGTGCACAGCTACTATCTCTTCGGGATGCATTGGAGGTGGCGGCAGTTGACGTGGCAACAAGACCTGCACTTCGGTGCCTTCACCGGGCCGCGAGGTGATGATCACCTGGCCTCCAAATAGTTGAGCTCTCTCGCGCACTCCCAACAGTCCGTAGTTCCCCTGGTTGGCCATTTCTGTGATGTCCTCCGGTACCTCGAAACCAATGCCGTTGTCGCGTACCGTGATGATCACTATATGGGGCCCAAATTGGGCGTGCACCTGCACCTGGGATGCGTGTGCATGACGGTGGATGTTGGTAAGCGCTTCTTGGACGATGCGATAGATGGTGACTTCCAAGTCGGGTGGTAGCCCTTCGGGGGAGCCTTCTACATTCAAAGAGGCATCGGTGCCATCCTTTTGGATCAAGTTGTTGACCAAGTATTGCAGTGCTGGCACCAGCCCCAGATCCTCTAGTGCGGTTGGACGTAAGTCACGACTGAAGGCGCGTACTGACTCGATGGTGCGCGTCACCATTTTGCGTAGATCGCGCAATTGCTCGATTGCCCCATCCGGAGACTCATGAATGAGATCGCGGGCGAGCTCCAGGCGTTGACCGATGGCGATTAGAGCTTGAATCGTATCATCGTGCAAGTCGCGAGCGATACGGCGGCGTTCCTCCTCTTGCGACTTTGTGATGGCAGCCACGTACCGGCGCAGTCCTGCTTGATAGCGTGATATCTGCTCTACCATCTCGTTGAACGCATCGGCCATATCGCGCAGCTCGCGGATCGGGCTGGAGGGTACATGAACTGTGTAATCGCCGGCAGCCACCAAACGCGCGTAAGCGGCCATCCGGGTAATTGGGCCTACGACGCGCTGTACCCCCATAAACAAAACTGTCACAAGCACTCCTATACCGATCACGAGTGCCACAATGATAGGGCGTAGCGAGCGCACTGCTGGTGCCACCACCTCGGCCCAGGGTTCCTGAACGATCAACCCCCAGCCCGTGATGCCCACTGTGGCATAGCCAACCACGCGACGGATACCATCTTCACCTTCCACGAGCACAGCTCCCTGACGGTCTCCGCTCAGCAAGCGACTGACCGAGAGGCGCTGGCTGAAATCGGCGCTGAGAAGTGCATAGTTGGGGTGATAGATTACTCTCCCCTTACGGTCAATCAAGTAGGCTTCACCAACTTCATTGCTATACAACTTTCGGATTTCCTCACCGATGCGTTGGAATTGCACGTAGAAACGTCCCGAAAGTACCCCGCGAAATTCGCCGTCACGCGAAAGAATCGGCACAGCAACCACGATGATATCTTCACCTGAGCCTTCCTCCTGCATAATGTCCGAGAACGTGACCAGTTTCATTTGACGTGTCACCTGGAAGTAAGGACGAGTTGAGAAGTCGTGCCCCAAAAGGTCCGGACGATAGGGTTCGGTCACAGTGCAGATACCCTCTTGATTCAGCACGATTACCCCTCCGTCGAAGTCCCAGAGCAGGTCACGCGCCTGCACTAGGGCGTTCTTCTGCTGAGCGGGGTCACCACTGCGCACAATGTCAAGGCGTGAGATGGTGGTCAGCACGCGCACGAAGCCCGCCAAGTTCTCCGAAAGACGATCAGCAGAGATACGAGCGATTTCCTCGTTGCGTCCCAGTGCCAGCTGTTCGGCCACTTGCTGATACACGTAGAACACGGCTGCAACGGAGAGGCCTAGCAGCACAGTCAGCGGCAGGGCGGTGACAATCACGGCCAGGAAAGAGAGGCTGTCCAGTTTCTTGATTATCCGCACAACCGTTTTGAAAGCTTTGTAAACCATGCGATCCATTTGGACGACTACTTAAGCTTTCCAGACCTTTCTTCTGCATACTGGTTAGCTTCTTCTTGGGCGAGGCGAAGCGCATCGGCGGGATCAGCGCCGTAGAAAGCGGCCTTAATGGCATCGGCATAGGCGCGCTCCACTTCTGGAAATGCATCGAGCAGGTAAGGACGTGCTGACTCAAGCTGGGCTAGGAAGGGCTTTAGCAAGGGGTCGCCGGCAAAATGGGGTGTGGACAATAACCAACTACGTGCCGGGTAACGACCTAAGCGACGCGCCATAGCTAACCCATACCGGTCGCTGGTCATCCATTTCATGAATTCGAAAGCGACTTGCCGATTGCGGCTTCCACGCGGCACGAACAATCCCGTGCTACCTAGCGCTGAAGCTGCTGAGACGCCGGCGGGTGTTTCCGGTAACTTGGTCACCCCGATTGGGAAATCTGGTGCATGCGTGATGATGTAGTGGATGTCGTGAGGCGTGCCGAAAAACATAGCGATTTTGCCCGCCAGAAACAGCTTGCGTGGGTCCTCATAATCACGAGGACGGGTGGTCGGCAGGGGGCCATATCCATTGCGCGCCATCATGGTAAGAAAGCGCAGTCCTTCGACATTCGCTGTGGCGTCAAGCGTAAAGCGATATCCAATGAACGAATCACCTGCCACCAAGTTGCCTCCAGCTTCTGCCAACCAGGCGAACACATGCCACGGATCCGTGGTGAATCCTAACCCATAACGTGTGCCATCTGGGCGCGTCAACGCCGCAGCGTCGGCAGCGAATTGCTTCCATGTGTAGCCGACGTCAGGATACGCTAGTCCTGCCTCGTCAAAGTGAGCTTTGTTGTAAACGAGTACCAGGGTGTAGATATCCAGAGGAACCCCGTATTTCACGCGGTCCCAAGTAACCTGCTCCATCGCCTGAGGAAGAAATTCATCCTGGGCGCTCCATGCGTCCCAAAGGTTGTCCAGCGGCTCAGCCAAGCCTTGAGCTGCCATTGCCGCCACATGAGCCTGCACCACGTCCGGTGGATCACCTACTTGGAGTGCTTTCTTCACCCGGTCGGGGATACTTTGATAGACGAATCCGTGGATGTTGACATTGACATTGGGATATGCCTTCTCAAAATCGGCCGCCACCTCTTCAAAAAGTGGATCTGGTGCCACCAGATCTAAGCTCAACCACACTTCCAGCGTAACTGCTTCGACCGGGATCCCGGGGTTTACAGCGGGCACATCACTTAGCGTCTCAGGGGACAGTGGGTTCAGGGCACACCCAGCGAGCACAACAACGGCGAGCCACACAAACCAGTTCCGCTTGGCCGGCCAGCTCACCCTACACCGCCACAACCACTTCATCTATTCGTCTCGCTCAAGCTTCTCATAGTCGGTGACCCATCCTCGCCTGACCGCGTACATAGCGGCCTCGGTGCGCGACCCAACTCCCAATTTAGAGAAAATGTTGGATAGGTGGGCCTGGACCGTGCGGTCGCTGATGAAGAGCTTGTGGCCGATCTCCTTGTTGGTAAGGCCCTTGCCAACCAAACGGAGAATCTCCAGTTCGCGTTCGGTTAAGCCCTCAAATTCATCCTTCTTGACGCTGGACGCCCATTCCGTGGGAGCACGGCTGCTGGCAAACTGGGCCATCACCTTGCCGGCTACCGCAGGATCCAGCATCGAACGGCCCGAAGCTACCGCCCGAATGGCGCGGACCAGCTCATCGATCTCAGCCGTCTTCAACAAGTACCCATTGGCACCGGCCTGCAGGAGCGCGAAGATGTACTCATCGTCGTCGTGTGCTGTCAGCACGAGCACCGCCACTTGAGGTACTTCCTGTTTTATCCGGCGTGTCGCTTCCACACCCGACATCCCCGGCATACGCACGTCCATAATCACGACATCAGGTTTCAGCTGCACTGCCAGGCGAACCGCCTCCTCGCCATTAGAGGCCTCACCTATCACTCGCATGTCCGGCTGGCGTTCCAACAGTTGTCGCGTGCCAGCACGTACGACGGCATGATCATCCGCTAACAACAAGGAAATGCTCATAAGCGCTCCCGTTTATGCGTGTCATAATACTCCCACGACTCGCATTGAAAATAGCTCTCCAGCTACGCTATGACGCGCGCGTTTCATCTTATGTTCCAAGTTTCCTCAAATTATGGCATAAATTATAGCGCTGATAATCTCTGAAAACAAGAGAGCATGGAGGTGGGAAAAATTACAGGAGACAACTCAAGAGTTTTTAAACATCCCTCAGAACGAGGGATTGCCGTCCAATGGAGCCCCTCTTAGCACTGCACATACGGGATTGTTTGGGGGCCTTCGGGAAGCACACAGATGCGCGCATCCCGTCCCATCTGTTTCAGGAGCTGCATCACGGTGTCTTCGATGCGATGGCTAGGTTTCAAGAGCGCTGCATATATTTGCTCCTCAGTCAAATGGTTCGTGTAAAGGTACACATCTGCTTTGAGCTGGATTTGGGCCTGGATTTGCACCTGCCACTGATCCTGTTTTAGAAAGCCAGGTTGCGAGACCATCTCCAGAACGGCTTGAGGACTGTCACACATACGCAGTAGCTCCCCGTACAAACCGTGCTCAGGAATCCCATCCCAGCAGCTGGCAGCAATGATGATGGCTCCACCGGGACGCACGATCTGCGCTGCCGCGCTCATTCCCTTGACCGATTGATACAGATTGAGATCCAAGGGATAACCGGAATTGCTGGTGATGACAATGTCGAAGGGTTGTTCCACCGCCACCATAGCGTGCTCTTTGACAAAGCGGCATCCTGCTACATAAGCTGAGTCCAGGTTACCGGCGAAAACTCCTACAATGCGCTTCTGGCGGTTGAGTGCCACGTTGAGAATAAACGTGGGATGAACTTTCCCTGCCGCCTCGCGGATTTCCTCTTGGATAGGGTTGTGTTCTACCACCCCCCAGGTGGCGTTGGGGTGAGCAATCATAGTGGCATCATGGTTGCCAAGCACAGTGCGCAGCCCCGCCATGCCGGGCAACACGGCTTTGCCTCCTCCAGAGAAGCCAGCGAAGAAGTGTGGCTCGATGAAGCCGGTCAGGATTTTCACGTCACACTCATAGAACTCGCGATTCACCCACATCTCGTGATCGTATCTGCTCACCCCCAGACACACCTGTGTGGTGGGGTCAAATGCATTGTTCTGTACAATGCGGTAGCGCTTCACAATGTCATCACCCAGCATACTCCGCAACTCTTCTTCGGTGTTGGTACGGTGGGTGCCGAGCGCGTTGAAGAGGGTGATATGATGCATAGGGATGTGATTGAGGGCATGGAGCACAGCTGGTACCATCAGGTGGTTGGGCGTCGGACGCGTGATGTCGCTGAAGACGATGCCGACTCGGTCGGTTGGTTTCACCAGATCGCGCAAGGGGGGTGAGTCGATCGGGTCGGCCAATGTCTCCAACAGGGCAGCCCGTTCATCCTCCACTGCAGGAACATAGCGTGGTGCCACGATGGTAACATCCAATTCGTCTGGAAGCTCAATGGTCAGTCCTGTTTTGCCATATGCCAGCTCAATTTCCATGGCCTTCTTCCCGGCAGCATCTGTTAAGGACCGCGCCGTTTACTCTTGGGCGAGTTGCGACGTGCGCGCTTGGACCCCTGCCAAATCCTCCAGCACGGTGATGACGGCAGAATGATCAAGTTCTCCACGCCCTGCAGCGAGCAAAGCACTGAACAGCTCGTGGGCGATGGCTGTGGCAGGCAGCGGCACCTGTAGGTCGCGCGCTGTCGCCATAATGATATTCAGGTCCTTGTAATGAAACTTGCTCTTGAATCCTGGCTCGAATTCCCCCTTTATCACTTTGGGACCACGCACATCCATCACGCGCGTCTGAGCGTAGCCGGCACTCAGCACTTTCAGGATGATGGCCGGGTCCACGCCTGCCTTAGCACCCAACACCAATGCCTCGGCCATGCCGACAAAATTGAGCGCCACCTGGATCTGGTTGCAGGCTTTGACCGTCTGGCCTGCGCCGTGGGTGCCACAATATGTCACTGTCTTGCCCATCACTTGAAACAGTGGCAACACCTCATCGAACAGATCCTTTGGGCCGCCCACCATAATGGAGAGGCTGGCCGTGCGGGCGCCCACCTCGCCACCACTCACTGGTGCATCGAGACAACGCACCCCCTTCTTGCCCAATGTGTCGGCCACCTTGATGGCCGTCTGCGGTGCGATGGTGCTCATGTCGATGTAGATCAACCCGGGCCGAGCTGCTGCAATGATGCCGTCCTCTGCCAACGCCACTGCTTCGACGTCGGGCGAGTCGGGAACCATAGAGATGACGATATCACTCCGTGCCGCCACATCCTTGCACGAGATGCCCGCTTGGGCACCGGCATGGAGTGCCCCTTCCATCGCTTGCGGCACGACATCGTACACCACCAACGGATAGCCTGCGTTCAGCAGGTGGTTTGCCATGTGGCGCCCCATAATACCCAAGCCGATGAAACCAACGCGCGGTTGCATAGAGCCTTTCCTCCTTGCTGACTAGTACACCTCAGAGAGATTCATGCACGCTTCTGACACTTTGTCAATAAGTGGAAGCCAATTTTGGGCTCTGATCTTCAATGATGGGGGAAGATAACGCAAAAGGGAAAATACTCAGAGATGGCAGGGTGGGATGCTTGATCGTGTGTGCTGTCCTTGTGCCACGATGGCTAGCAGCGTCGGTGTCACATCGCTCAGATCGTTTAGCTGCGTCGCTATCGCGGCGTGCTCGGCGCCGATCAACAGGGCCATAGCGGGATTAAGAGTATGGCGCGGAGTGCTCATATCTTCCAGATTGCCGTGGTCGCTGATGACAAGCACCAACGAGCATCTCAGATCGAGGTGCTCCAGGACACCGGAGAGGAAACGATCGAGCTGCTGTAATACGCTCAGGGCGAGCTCCCAATTCCGTCGATGCCCGGCCAGGTCTGTAATCCAGAATTCGAAATAGCTCAATGTATGCTCCTGTGCCAACAAAGCGAGGTTCCTACCTGCTTGCTCCGGTGTGATGGTGGGAACTCTGTAGCCTTGTTGATGGAAGTAATCGTTAGTGAGCAATCCTGAGACCGCTTTGCCTGCTTGGAGCTCCTGAGCGCCGCGCAGAGTGAGGCCGGCCAGCCACGCCGCCCGGGTGTTGGCACTCAGGCGCTGCGTTCCCCGCGCAACGCGGTGCAAGAAGCGATCGGTGTAGGCATTGGCATAGGCAACAGAGTGACCAGATATCACAAGCGAGCGAAACAGATTCCTACGATTCAATAGCGCTCGCAATCGTTGGTTGGGATAGGGGCCATCATGATACCCCAACAGTGCGGGTGCGTTCACTCCGGTTAACAGCGTAGTCTGGCCGGTGCCGCTCTGAGGCAGTCCGGGGATGCCCAAGCGCGCGTCCAGTGCTATCAAGCTTGCTTGAGATGTGGCCGTTCCGGCTATTTCGCGTATCAAGCGGCCCTCTCCTAGCAGAGATTGCACCGTGGGCATGCTCACTTGGGCCAGGGGGTTTTTAGCAGGATCTCCCTCGCCCAGGCCGACCCCATCCAGGAAGACGATCACCAGGCGTTCGACTGCCATCCTTGCCTTACCGCATCAAATGTGCAAATGGGCGTCGCATCAGGCCCAGCAGCATGTGCACTTCCTCCACGCGCAAGACGATCAGCAACCCGCCATAAACGCCACAGCCTGCCACAGCGGCACTCGCAACAATGAGAAGCTGCTCCAGGATAGTTCTCCCCGGGAAATAAGAATGGAGCTGAAGCCGTACAAAGTAGGTCAAAGCTCCCATAACAAGAGCGGCTGGCAATACCCTCACAATGGTATATCCCAAACGATACCCCCCCAGTGGTACCTCGCGGTGCGTCAACCACAACATCACCATAGCGTGTGCCGTCAATTGTGCCGAGTTCGCAAGCACCAGATCGGTCATGCGCAATGCGCGAAAGAGGGCAGGCGCCGACGCAACCATCAGGTAAACGACCACGCCTAGCACACCCACCAGTGCGGGGGTGAGGGTATTCTGGCGCGCGTAGAACGCGAACACCAATGGTAGATCGATTGCGGCAAATGTTGTGCCAAGCAGGTAGAGGCGTAATGCCAGTGCTGTTTGCTGTGTATCATAAGCGGTGAAGTCGCCGTGCTGGAAAACCAGAGCAACTAATGGCTCTGCGATGGTGAACAGTCCGACAACGGCGGGCAAGATCAGCACCAACACCATTCGGATGCCCCGGATCAGTGTCTCGGCAAACTCTGGAGCATATTTCATGCTCGGCTCCATGTTAGGAGCGAGGTTCGGCAGGCTTGTAAGCCGACTTAACGTAGGGAGGATGGCCATTGCAATCGCGGCCGACACCAGTCCCAGTGGAAACTGTACAACCGTGGTGGCGTAGCGCATCCACGCGATGCTCTGTTCTCCGGTGCGGCTGGCCAGATTGCGATCAATGACAATGCCCACCTGGCTGATCACCAGGCCGAGCACGACGGGGGCGTACAGCTTCACGATCCGTCGCAACATGGGATGCCGTAGATTCACATCGAAGCGCAGCTGTGCTCCGCGCAGCCCTGGCAGCTGCAATGCGACCTGAGCCGCCGAACCAATCACCATACCCACCGCCAGACTTTCGACGCCGAGTCCCAACCATCCGGTCAATATCAATGCCACCAGCACGAGGCTGGCATTGAAGACAGCAACCGCAAATGCAGGCAGAGTGAAGCGCTTGAGTGCATAAAGCAGGCCAGTAGTGATGCCGGAGAGGCTGAGGAAGATCACCGCCGGCGAGGTCAGGCGCATCAGATGCGCGGTGGTTTGCAGCAACTGCGTGTCGAACCCTCCCGACATCAGCCAGGCGATCTGGTGTGCTCCTACTTCCATCACGAGCAGCGCTGAGCTCATTAGAAGGGTGGCCAAGCTGAGCATCACACTGGCGACGCGCCACAGCTCGGAGCGGTCACGCTCTGCCAGTTCGGAAAAAACGGGCACCAGCGCACTGCTCACCAACCCGTCAATGAGCAGGTCGAACAGCATTCGGGGCACACGGCTGGCCACCTCGAAGGCGGAGACCAACCCGCTTGCGCCGAAGAGATAGGCGATGGTCATCTCCCTGAGGAGCCCCAGCACACGACTGGCAACATTGCCCAGGGCAATCAGCGAGGCTGCTCCAGCGATACTGGTCTCGTGTGCTGGTGATCGTTCGAATGCCTGCACGTCCTCGGACATAATGGCCTGGCCTACGGGCGAGATAGGTGATCGGCAGAGTGATCCTTCTTCCAGTTCGGCTTGCTCCATAACACGTGCCACGCGAAAAGAGGCAGAGCGAGCATGCGGCGCCAACGCCATGGTTGGGTGATTAGCCTATAGAACCACTCCAGCCCAACTTTGCGCATCCATTGAGGTGCCAATGGGTGTACACCGGCAATATAATCGAAGGACCCCCCCACTCCCATACACACCGGCACTTCCAGTGCTTCCAGATTTCGCGCGATCCACAAGTCCTGTGCCGGGGCGCCGAAGGCGACGAAGAGAATGTCGGGGTGTTGCATACGAATGCGCTGGACGATCGCCGCATTTTCCTCGATACGAGGCGAACCCGGATAGCTGCCCACTACAGTGGCGCCGGGGAAGCGGGTCTGCAACACGGCAGCGGCACGCGCGGCCACACCCGGCATGGCCCCGAGGAAATACATCCGGTAACCTTTGCCCGCTGAGAGTTGGGCCAGGCGTACCACGAGGTCCACGCCCGGCACACGCTCCGGCACGGGACGACCTAGGTGACGGCTTGCCCACCACACCCCTATCCCATCGGGCAACGCCAACGCACTCTGATTGATAACCTTCCGAAACTCGGCGTTGCGTTGGGCGAGCATCACAAATTCAGGGTTGACCGTGACGATCTGGCGTGGAGTGCCCTGGGCGATGAATGTCTCGATCAGCTCCAACGTCTGCTGAAAAGTGACGCAATCCACGCGCACACCCAGAATGTACACGGACGGCAAATCAGCGACGTACTGAATCGAACACCTCCCACAATTGTCGGGCAGCGTTTTCCCATGAGAATTTCCGTGCTTGGCGGTAACCCTTTTCGACCAGCATGCGACACAGGTCAGGTTGATAAGCGATTTGCTTCAGACCGGCAGCAATGCTGTCAACGTTCAAGGGGTCCACCAATACAGCGGCGTCATCCGCCACTTCAGGCAGCGAGGACACATGCGAGGTCAACACGGGCACACCACAGACCATCGCCTCCAATATAGGCATTCCAAACCCCTCATAGAGAGAAGGAAAGACCAGCGCTTTGGCGCCGCTGAGGAGTGCCGCTTTGTCTTCAGGCGCTACGTAACCGGGAAAGATAACCCGGTTCTGCAGTCCCATACGATTGGCCAACCGCACCAGTCCATCATAATCCCACCCTTTTTTCCCGGCCAAGACCAGCTGAAGTCCTCCGTGCTCCGCGGAGCTCCATGGTAGATTAGCCCGCGCAAATGCTTCGATCAGCCGAGCCAAATTCTTGCGCGGCTGCAATGTGCCCAGGTACAGTAAGTAATCGCCTTGGACGTGATAACGTGCCCTGGTGGCAGCGATGACTTGTGGGTCTTCAACGCGCCGCAGCGTTTCATCGCAGCCGGGGTATATCACTCGCACGTGCGAGAGATCTGCCCCGTAATGTCGGGCCAAGTCTTGCCGTGTCGTTTCTGAGTCGGCGACGATATATGCTGCCAAACGCACATGGCGACGTGTGCTCCAGTGCAGGTACCAACGATCAAAAGCACGATGTGTCTTGGGATAGTACAGGTAGCCTAGATCATGGACGGTGACCACCGTCGGAACCGGACACGCTATCGGCATCACATGGGCCGGTATAAAAAGCAAATCGGGGGGATGACGCCGCAGCTCCCAATTGAGCCGAACGTGGGTCCAAAGACGCGGGAAGGGGAGGATGCGCAGCGTCCATCCTTTCGCATCGGCGCCTGAGGAGCCAATTTGCGGCAAGTTTGTCTCGTCTGCACTCGTTTCAGGCAGCATGTCGGCGGGTAGCTCTTGAGGGGAATACAGGATTACATGATGCTCCTGCCGGACATGCAACAGAGCGCGGATGAGGTAAAAGGAATAGATTTCGGTGCCGGTCTGCTCTGAACGGGCAGCACGGCTGGCATCAATCCCGATACGCATATCTAGCCTGTGGTCGTATCCAGGACGAATTTCTCAACCGCCCAGGCGACCGCTTCGTCGTGTCCGTTGGGTGATGGTTGGAATGGTGCGACGATATCGGCAGCGGCCTGGGCCGCAGGGCTGGCATTGTGCATTGCGATGCCCAGACCTGCCCAGGCCAACATCTCGGCATCGTTATCGTGGTCTCCCATTGCCAGCGTAGCAGCGCGCGGAATGCCCAAATGTGCTGCTAGAATTGCCAGCGCATGCCCTTTGGACACCTGCGGAGCGGTGACCTCCACGATCAAATCGTGCGAACGCACCACATTCACATGGCCGTCAAAACGTTCGCGCAGCTCTCGGATCAGCTCGAGGATTCCCTCTGGTGTCTCTAGGAAGAGGAACTTGAGCGGCGGGCGCTCAAGCCAGGCTGTCAGATCGTCCACAGGCGTAGCGGGCACTCCGGTGATGGCTTGCATACGGGCGATGAGTGGATTAGAGCGGGTGGTGAACGCAGTGCCATCTTCAACATGCACTTGTGTCGTCCACTGCCGAGCGGCAGCGAAGGCAGCGATCTCGCGTGCCAAGGGCAATGGCAACGTCTGACGGTGGATAATAGTACCATCCCGGTAGTCCTGGATCAATGCGCCTTGGTATAAAATCAGCGGCGCGTTTAGCTCCAGCTCGCGTGCAAAGCGATCCGTGGGCACGAGCGAACGCCCAGTGGCAATGGTCACCCGACAGCCCCGTGCCATTGCCGCTCGAAGCGCAAGTCGGTTGCGCTCTGGTATCAACAGCGGGCGCCCCACCAATGTGCCATCCAGATCAAGGGCAATCAGTTGAATCTTCATACAGCCACGTTCCAAGGGATAATCCCTGCACAAAAATTTATCGTGATCCAATTCTCACGATACACCGCTCTCGTACATCTCGTCGAAGCGCTCAGCGGCGGCTGACTTTGAAGTGGTCGAAGTCGTTCGCGACACATGTATTGGGAAAAATGGCCTGTGCCTCGGCCAATACCGCGCTGGCGTGATAACGGCGCGAGATATGTGTCAGGCACAATTGTCGCACCTCCGCTTCTGCGGCGAGCTGGGCGGCTTGGGCGGCGGTGAGATGTCCGAACTGGCGCGCTATGTCTACCTCGATCTCCAGATAGGTGGCCTCGATTACCAACAGGTCAGCATCCTCCACCTCGTGTACCAAATTATCCGTGCGCCCGGCATCACCCACAAAGACCAGCTTGGCCCCAGGAATAGGTTCACCTAACACCTGGTCAGGGGTGACGATGCGTCCATCTTTCAGGGTGATGCTGTTCCCACGTACCAGCTGGCTGCGCTCTGGTCCGGCGGGCACCCCCAATGCTTCTGCCTTTTCCACCAGAAAAGGGCGGTGGGGTTTCTCCTCAAATGAAAAACCATAGCAATCCGGGCCACGGTGTGAGACAGGGAACACGCGCAACTGGAATTTGCTGTCTTCCATCAGAATTCCCGGCTCAAGCGGGATGAAGTCAATGCGCAATGAAGTGCGTTCACCCCGTAATACCACACCCAGGAGCAAATCTCTCACACGTTCCAACGCCCAGTGACCTGCGTAAATCTCTACATGTTCGATCGCTTCCCAGCGACTAAAGGTGGAGATCAGGCCACCCAGGCCGAGAATGTGATCCAGGTGACCGTGAGTGATCAAGATTTTGTCCAGTCGCTTGAAGCCCAGGCCGCTTTTCAACAGCTGGCGCTGGGTGCCCTCACCGCAGTCGATCAAGAAACGGTGTTCGTTGTAGAGGACCACCTGGGAGGACAGCCCACGGTGGACGCTGGGCGCGCTTGCGGATGTGCCGAGAAAGACGATTTCAAACATCTAGGGACGGCTGGCTGCAGCGTTTGGGGTCACTTGGGGCAATGTGATGCCCATCTGGCGCTGGTATCTACCCTTTTTATCGGCATATGACACCCGACACACCTCACTTGCCTGGAAAAAGATGACCTGGGCAATCCCCTCATTGGCATAGATGCGCGCCGGCAAGGGGGTTGTGTTTGAGATTTCGAGTGTGGCATAACCCTCCCATTCCGGCTCAAATGGGGTGACATTGACGATGATACCACAACGCGCATAGGTGGATTTGCCCACGCAGATGGTCAGCACATCGCGGGGAATGCGAAAATACTCGACCGTGCGCGCCAATGCGAACGAGTTGGGGGGGATGGTGCAGATCTCACCTTTGAACTCCACAAACGAGCGGTCGTCGAAATGCTTGGGGTCCACCACCGTTGTGAATACATTGGTGAATATCTTAAACTCGTCCGCTACGCGGATGTCATATCCATATGAAGACAAGCCATAGGACACGACTCCTGCACTGACCTGTTTAGGCTCAAATGGCTCGATCATCCTGTGTTCCAAAGCCATCTTCTCGATCCAATGGTCGGGCTTGATGCTCATCACCTACGCACCCCCTATGGGAAAGTGGACAAAACTGTGTGAAAGAAAATTATACCAGGTAAGGGGCTGCTGGGCTAATCAGGTGTGCATGAGCTGGGGCCATAATTGCCTCGTCTGCCTCTCAGTATTATGATGGGAACACCATTTATCTCAGCCACGGAGCTGCATCAGGTGACGATGATGAACACCCATCGCGAGCTGTACATTCTCATCTCTTTTGATATGGAGAGCGACATCGGGAGCTGGAGTAACGAACACAAAGGAGTGATCGAAGGCACGGCACCCATCTTACAGGTGCTGGCGCACCATCAGGTGCCAGCCACGTTCTTGTACACCGGCAACGCTGCGCTGGCCGGTCCCCAATCGATCTCTATGGTGAAAGCAGCCGGCCATGAGATAGGCTGCCACACGTTGCAGCACGAGAGCGTTGGCACTCCTCTCTTCGAAGCCCCAGGCATCCCCCCTGTACTGCCCGAAGAAGTCTTCAATCGCCTCAAAAAAGCGACCGAGCTGATCGAGGCAAAGGCGGGTGTGCGGCCGGTGTCGTTCCGTGCGCCGCGCGGCTGGGGCGGTAATGAGATGATCCAAGCGCTTGATCAGCTGGGCTATTTGGTTGATTCTTCATATATGGCCTACTTCCACGGGGAGCATTTGTTGCCTTACCATCCGTCCGCCCGCGACTGGCGCAAACCGGGTGACCTCCACATTTTGGAGATACCCTTGTTTGCCGACCTGACGGTGCTGGGTGAGCTGCCCGACCATCGCGACCGTGATGGGTGGCCAAAGTTGCGCACCCACGGCGGCCGCCATCTGGCCGATATGGTGCGACGCAATGCCGAACAGTTGTGGGCTGCAGGCAAGCCGATGATGGTCTGTCTGTATTTACATCCATGGGAGTTCGTGCCGATGCCAACCGTGCTGGATACTGACGAGGCACGCATTGAACTCAAGCCATGGCTTATTCAGAATTGCGGTCAGCGTGCATTGGACGAGCTGGACATCTTCATCACCGAAATGCGGCGCCTTGATGCCAGCTTCCATACTTTGCGCGACTTCCGTGATGTGTGGGTGCGCGATTACGAGAAACCAGCGCCAAGGGCATAAAGGAGCTACCGCTTCCATAACATTAATCACTCAGCGAGGAGGTATTCCCGATGGTCCCGCCTGAAATTCCACGGACCGAGTACGCAGAACGCATTGAAAAAGTGCGCCGGTTGATGCATGCGGCGCATGTGGATGCCCTGTTTGTCTACCACGATGATCTCAACATGTCAAACGGTTATTACCTGAGCAGTTATTGGCCCACCATTGAAACGGGGGGCGTGCTGCTGCCGCTGGAGAGTGAACCGCTGCTGTTAGGTGGCCCGGAGGCGGCACCTTATGCGCGGGAAGTCTCGGTGATCCAGAGCTTGCGCGCCGTTGATGTTTTCCTGGTGCCGGAGGAGGAGTATCCTGGTGCAGTCATCCAGACTTTGCCGGAGGTCTTTGCGGAGGCGCTGGGCAACAGACCGTTGCGTCGGTTGGGAATCGTCGGTTATGGCGTGATGCAGCATGGCTTGGCGGTGGCCATGCAAGAAGCGCTGCCGGGTGTTGAACTTGTGGATATGACGCGTGAATATGAAGTGATGCGTGCCATCAAGAGCGAAGCAGAGATCGCCGTGATGGGATACGCCTTCGAGATGGGGGCTGAAGGATTGAAAGCGGCCATTCCTCACATCCGGCCAGGTGTTACTGAGTTCGCGGTCATCGGCGCTGCCGAAGGTCGCATGCGTTCACTGGGCATCGAGGGATGGAACTTCCGCGGCATGGTTGCTTCCGGCGAACGTTCTAATGGGGTGGTGCCGCCTGCCTCTTTTAAGCAGATGCAAGCGGGCGAGCTGGTATTGGTCGGCTTCAGCCCTAAATATCGCGGCTACTCGGCCGGCGTAGCGTGTACTTTCGCTGTCAACCATCCACCCACCAAAGAGCAAGCAACGTTTTTGGGCCACTTGGCTGATGCCCTGGAGGTCACCCGCGATGCGTTGAAGCCGGGCAAGAAGGGCAAGGAAATTGATGCAGTGCCGCGGCAATTCCTGAGTCGCCTGGGTTACGGCCCCTATCTGACAATGGGATTCGTGCACACCGTGGGTTTGAACGAGTTCGAGCGTCCCTTCTTCGGGCCGAACAGCGAGGAGGTGTTGCAGCCCAATCTCACTGTATGCATTGATATCAGCATGTTCGGTCATCCGGTCTTCCATGGAGCACGCCTGGAAGCCGGCTATGTCATTCGTGAGCACGGCGCCGAACCGCTCTCACGCAACTTGGAGGAGCTGCTGCTCAGCTTGCGCAAGCCGGATGGCATCTGGAGCGTAGGCCGCAGCTGAGCGCTGCGGAGAAGCGTGCGAAAAAAGCAGGGGCAATCCGCTGGGTTGCCTCTGCTTCTTAGAAACGTTGTTATATCAAACTGGTCGAATTCGGTTGGGGTTGAATCAGGATTGCCTCGTCAAGGGTGCGCTGTCCGTATGCACTTCGATGTCGCCGCTCTCCGGTTTAACTCCCACCACTTCACCCCCTTCAAGATGCGCGATGTGTTGATTAACATAAATAATTGTGCGTGCTCCGGATTGCCTGCTATCAAACACTTTCGATTTATCCGGGTAATAGCGCAGGTGAGGCCCCCGAATGATGAAGCTCTCGCGCTTTAAGTCGAAAGTGTAGCCGGGTAAATGACGGTTGACCACCTCGGCGATAATCTGAAGCAATGCTTCCGAAGGAAGCAGCTCTATGGTGTTTGCCAGCTCCTCCTCATCCAACACGAAGGTCTCTTGCGTCTCCGTCTCTCCCACAATGGGCAGGGGGGTTGTCCAGCGCTGGTGACGATGCTCACGACATTCCAGCTCCCAGCTGCCGTTGTGCCGCTGCAGAGCAAAGGTGGTGGTACCGCCACAGGTCGGACAGGCCAGGTAACCATCACTCTCCTCGGACATAGTAGGGTGTTCTACCGGGATTTGCAGGCGCATCCAGGTGCCCATATCGTGTGCCAACTGTAGTGGATTCACTCCCAGTGGTTGGTAACCCGATAGAGGGGATTGTTTCACCGTCAACAGGGCAGAAATGATATGCCGTATATGATCGCGTTGCGTCGTGCTGAAGGGACTCAGCTCACGCAGCTGCCCTATATCGGGTGCTTCAGCATATGCTGGGGCGTTGGGACGAAACTCGTTCAGCAAGCTGATCAGCTGTCCCAGACGATCCAATGTCCAAGCGCGCAGCTGGGCAGCGCTGAGAGTGCCGCTCAAGCTCAAGGCGCCACGGTCACAGCGGATGGTGAGCGTTGTCTCGCGATCCTCACCCAGCGTCTCACGGTAACGCACGCTGTGTACCTCGGGATAACGTTCTTCTAAGTCCTGATATCCTCTGGCATATGCGTTGTCATCTGCTATGGTCAGCCAACGAAAGCGCCCTGGCCCAGGATCTGGGTCGTGTAGCCGTCCGAAGCGGAAAGACTCACGCAACAGGAAGGGCAGGGCATTCTTGAGCTGCTTGGAGATCACCAAAGGCGCTAACGAGACGCCCATAGCCCTCTCCAGGGCTCCTTTGAGCACCTTGAGCACCTCGGTGTTGCGCACCTGAATGGTAAGATAGCCCTCCACCGAGCTCAGCCAGAACAAGCCATAAAGGGTCTGGTAGGTACAAGCGGCTTGCTCGTCCACGTCGATGTAGTCCAGACGTGTCTGGAAGCGGTAGACGCCTTCCACTACACCCGGTTTCTCCGGCAAGGAGAGCAGCGCGGAGATGGCCAGTCGGCGCATCGCTGGCAGGCCACCATGGCGGGATTGAGTGAAAGAGGCCAGCTCCTCCTCCAACCGGCTGCGCAGGCCCTGCAAAGCATCCCGACGTAGGATGATCTTATCAAAGAGGTATACCTGGAGCACGGGATTGCTACCGTAGCGATATTGTTCGAATAGGCGAGATATTTGCTCATTGCTGATTTCGGGGCAGGCATCCACCAAGGCGGTGAGTTGGTCACGGTTCATGCGCGCGATCGCTTGGCGCATATGGTGTAAGCGACGAGTGAAGATGTGGCCGAACCGTTTCTGGAGCATCGCTTCGGTCTTCTCGTCTTCCAGCAGCTGGTACATCGCCTGGCGCAAAGCGAACAGGGGGATTTGTTGCAGCTGACGCAGGCGTGTTCCTGGATCTGGCATGGGCATCTCTCCCTAATGCGTTCTCTCAATGTCGCTCAGCCTGGTTTCCCGTTCGGCGCAGGCTGATGCCGGTGAGCTTCCCCCCTGGGCCGATCCGGTCCACCTTTTGTATGGCATGGATGACACCTGCTGCGATGCTCTCGATGCGAGCGCCTAGTGCCTCACCGCCGGGAGCGACGAGACCGATTTCCTGCGTCACCGCCATAGTCGTATGGGGTGCCTCACCGACTTCGATACCGGTCAGACGGTCACGCAGTTCCTGAACCCGTTGGGATACATGCACGCGTTGGGAACGGCGCAGCGTCTCCAGAGAAGGGTCAGCGGCCATCTCAGGGAAGATCACCCCATCGTTGGAGCGCATATATAGCACTGGCACACCCCATTCCACGCCTGCCTCCTTCCTATGATCCAGGATGGCAAGCCGCCCGGCCGTCACTGCCTCATCCAGTGACAATCCTGCGGAGAGAGCTATGTAGAAACGGCGCGCGAAGGCGACGGCAGCCTCATCGTAAATGGCGTATTGCATCGCGACAGCAGCGGGGATGCCCACACGCATCAGTGCGGGTGCTACACCGCTCCACGTGTTGACTCCATCCCGTCGGCCTGTTTCGCAGCCTCCTAAGAAAACCACCCGCACCCCGCAGTGACGCAACGTCTGTGCCAGCTGCTCGACTGGCATAGGACTGAGATCACCTTGCTTGTCCTCCAAGAAGATGACCCCATAACCGGCTGTGCGTCCGTTGTCCTGCCACATAAAGCCAGCGTGACCGGCAAAGTGGAACATATGCGCCCCTTGGCAAGCTGCTTCCAGACGCGCAGCCGTCAGATGTTCGACAAAGGTGACCTGAACGCTGGCAACACCATCCAGCGCTTTGGCAATGTAGTCGCATTCGGCGGCAAGATCCAGGCGTGGGAACTGAGCTGGTGAAGCCAGCCCCACCACGAGCTTAAGTGGCAGGCGGGCGCTGACAGAACCAGGCGCGATGGGAATCGCCTCGTGACGCACAATGGAAACACGCGCGTCCAAAGCCAGGAAACCATAAGGAGTGTTCCCCTCCTTAAGCGGCGACATGTAGAGATACTCCCACGGTAAGTTGGCCACACGAAGGTCGTCCAGCACCAACCGCAAGCGTAGCCCGCTGTCCGGATCGAGCGAGGCCATGCTGGCGAAGAACATCTCTCGCACGGTGAGTGGCAGCAACATATCGGCCAGCTGTCTGCCCAAGGAACGCAGATCTGCTGTGGAAATCCTCTTGCGCTCCAAATTGCGCAAGTGACGTGCTAAATTGGGGGGTTGACTGACTTGTTCTGGTTCGCGCATGCGGTCCAACGGCGACTGAGTGACCTCTACTTTGAAGTGTCCATCCTGCCAATCGCGCGCGCGAACTGTAAAATCCACGTAGCGCATGTTCCTCTCCCTTGTATTGTGACTGCAATACAATGGTCGCCTGCCCCAAAGTTGGGAGCAGGCGACCATTGTATGCACTTATTAATCCTCGAAACTACGCTTGCACGTCGTCGCCCAGTGGACTTTCCATAACATGATACCATATTTCGCGATAATGTGCAAGATGTTTTTTCAAGGAGACTATCGGAAAAAGTTTAACGTTGCCTGCTTTATCGGCCTGTATCTGGGGAATCAGAACAGTCGAGAGCTTTGTCAATGTCCTCCGCCAACCTGTTGACATCATGGTCCGCGGATAGTATACTTGGCTCAATGTTAATGAGGTGCAAAGGCTACCTTGGCTGGCAGATGGTCTGATCCCATCTGCCGGGGACTCTACGGAGAGGAGGTGATGAGCATCGCGGCGGTAATTTTCATCCGGGCGGAGCGCTTTAAGGCGTGTCGTGCAGTGGAGGTAATTATTGCCTAGGAGGAGAACATGTTCGCAAAAAGAACCTCTCTCACCCTTCTAATAGTGTTGTGCTTCGTTCTAGTGGGTGTGCCGATTGCCACACCGCTAGCCCACGCCCAGGAGCCAAAAGAAGGGGGCACCATTATTGTGGGTCTGCAGGCAGAGCCCGTCACCTTGGATGCCCCTCAGGTGACCGACTATAACAC
>JASFBB010000323.1:0-2411 GCA_036172345.1 Anaerolineae bacterium | reverse complement strand
GAGCCGTGACCGTGAGGGAGCGGTTAATGCGCCGCTGGCTGACGCGCGCGGCTCGGTTACACGCTATCCGAGCCGCGACCGTGAGGGAGCGGTTAATGCGCCGCTGGCTGACGCGCGCGGCTCGGTTCGGACTATCTGAGCCGTGACCGTGAGGGAGCGGTTAATGTGCCGCTGGCTGACGCGCGCGGCTCGGTTACACGCTATCCGAGCCGCGACCGTGAGGGAGCGGTTTGATGTGCCGCTGGCTGACGCGCGCGGCTCGGTTCGGACTATCCGAGCCGTGACCGTGAGGGAGCGGTAGGGGCGCACGGCCGTGCACCCCTACTTGCCCATAGGGGCAGGGGTTATCCCACCTCCGGCTGCGCAAGCATATAACCCCACGGTGCCACAGCGTGGATGTAGCGCATTTCGGGTTGTACGGCCTCGATTTTCTGTTGCAGGGCCCTGGCGATAGCGTGCACTGCCTCTTCCCCTGCCTCGTCGGGATGCTTGGCCCGTTCTAGGCGACTGGCGAGAAATGCTGTGGAGATAACACAACCGGAGCGGCGCATCAAGAGGTGCATGAGTTTCGTCTCGCATGGACTGAGGGGGATCTCGTGACCACGCAGTAGGATCCGCTGGTGTACCAAGTCCACGGCGAACGCGTCATCAACTTGCACCAATGGGGCGAGCGACAGGCTGGGATCGCCCAGGTAATGCATCAGCCATCGCACACAGCATTCCAGCTTATGCGGATCGAGCGGTTTCCGAAGCCACTCGTCCGCGTAGGCTGGGGCAGATTGTACTAGGGCTTCAGACGCATCTGCCGGCAGCAGCACGATGGTGGGGGTGTCGCTGAACGCATTCATCCATCTGCATAATGCATCACCAGCCATGTCGGGCAAGGTGAGGTCAACGAAGGCACCATGGGGCAGACCGATCTGTTCGATGAGCTCTCGAGCTTCCTGCGCACAACCGCATGCCAGCACTTCGTAGCCCACGTGCTCGAGCGGATACGCGATTGAGCGAGCGATGTAGCCCTCGTCTTCCACCACCAGGATCCATGGCGAGGGTTGAAAGCCGTAACGCGATTCCCACAAGTCGGCTAACCACCGGTCGGAAGGTCTCTGATACACTATGCGTATGCCCACCCCGTTTCGACGAGCGTTGCCCTCTTTCATATGCCAGTATAGGGTATAGGAGAGCGGATATCAATAGGGCATAAGGCCTATTGGCCGATCGATCGGACTAAAGCGGGGGGCCGCACCGGTGACAGGTGCGGCCCCGGAGAGTGGGGGGATGGGGGTGGTACTGTGTCGGCCATCATCACTATAAGCCAGAGTTGTTAAGGGTGGATAAACGGTGTGTTAACAATATGTTATCGCGAGGATGTGGCGGAGTAACTTGGCTTCCTTGTGCACTGACCGTGTTGACATTCCATCTTTTGCCCTTACAATTTGGAGCGTGTCTAGGCCATTGTGGAGGACGAACTATCCCACCTGCACGAGGCTATCGCCCAACTTCTGCCGCCGCTGGAGCAACTAGAGCGGGAACTGGCGGGAGAGAATGAGTTGTCGGAGGACAAATAGTGAGCATTTGGCTTCTAGGCAACGGAAATGCAACGGGCCTAGCCGGCGGCTACCTGAGCGGATGGGCTATCAGCGCGGTTTGCGGAGCCGATTGGGCCTGCCGGCGAACCTTTAGGTGGACGTATCGAGCCTGACCGCCTTGGCGGGTGAACTGAGATCCGTAGCCTGCTATCCTGTTCTGGAAATTGTGGCCTTTAATGCACTTGGCGTTAGTGAGGTTTTTTTAGCTTAGCCATACATGGAGAAGTGAGCCTGGGTTGTTGAGTGAGACATCCAAGCATTACGACGTGATCGTGATCGGCGGGGGCCATGCCGGCATCGAGGCGGCGCTGGCAGCCGCCCGCATGGACGCGCAGACCCTCTTGGTGACCACGCATTTAGATGCCATCGGCCGCATGAGCTGCAATCCCAGCATCGGCGGGCCGGCGAAAGGACACCTGGTGCGCGAGATCGACGCTCTCGGCGGGGAGATGGCGCGCGCGACAGATCGCACGTTCATCCAAATCCGTCTGCTGAACAGCAGCAAGGGGCCGGCGGTGCGCGCGTTGCGTGCGCAGGCGGACAAGCGGCAATATGCCTGGACTATGCGCCAGACGCTGGAGAACACCCCAGGGCTGGATATTAAACAAGCGACCGTGGAAGAGATCCTGGTGCAGGGAGACCGTGTGGCCGGCGTGCGCACCTTGTACGGCCAGAGCATCTTGGGCCGCGCGGTGGTGCTCACCACCGGCACCTTTCTGAGCGGGCGTCTCATCACCGGCGACTGGGTGCGTGAGGGCGGCCGCGACGGAGAGCCACCCGCCGTGGGCTTGGCAGCCTGCCTCAAGCGGCTGGGCTTTCGGT
>JASFBB010000322.1:0-1750 GCA_036172345.1 Anaerolineae bacterium | reverse complement strand
CGGTGACCCGGACAACCACCTGTACATCCTGCTCAGCGGCGACCAGTGGCCACCGAACGGCTTCAACTGTGGATACTACAAGAACGATCAAGTAGATGAGCTATTGCGCCAGGGGCGCACCACGCTTGATCGCGCCAAGCGTACCGAGATCTACCAGCAAGCTCAGAAGCTGATTGTGGCGGATGCTCCCTGGATCTGGATTGATCACGAGACGCAGATCGTGGTGATGGACAAGCGCATCCAGAACTTCAAGTTGCATCCCACTGGTCCGTTCCGTTTCGCCGATGTGTGGATAGAACAGTAGCCGTTTGATACTGATACCTCCCGCACCATGTGAGGGTGCTATGCTGCGGGTCACGTGTGTCGCGCGTGACCCGCAGCAACAGTGAAGCAAGCACACTGATGAGTGAGTGATTATGACGCGTTACGTTGTCCAGCGCATGTTGAGCTTGATACCGGTTTTGATCGGTGTGACGCTGTTGGTATTTCTGATTATGCAGCTGGCTCCTGGCGACCCGGTTAAGATCATGTTGGGTCCGCGCGCCAGCGAAGAAGCAGTGAACCAACTGCGGCGTGATATGGGCCTGGACCAACCTATGCACATCCAATATTTGCGCTGGCTGGGGGGTGTTCTTCGCGGAGACTGGGGACGCTCCATCCAGCTCAAGCGCGAAGTGTTGCCTTATCTCGCAGGCCGTTTTCAAAATTCAGCCTACTTGATGGTGCTGGCGCTCAGTGTTGCCTGTCTGGTGGGTGTACCGGCAGGGATCATCTCGGCGATACGGCAGTATTCATTGGGCGACCGTGTAGCGATGGTATTGGTCTTGGTGGGATTCTCCACCCCTGTCTTCTGGTTGGGCATCATCTTACAAATTGTTTTCGGGCTAATGCTCGGAATCCTGCCTGTCTCGGGAATCCAATCCCCGGGGCAGATGGGCACTCTGGACTTGCTGCTACACCTGATCTTGCCCTCTGCCACCCTCGCCACAGGGCCTATGGCAATCATCGCGCGTATGACACGCTCCAGCATGTTGGAGGTGATTCGCCAGGACTACATACGTACAGCACGCGCCAAAGGGCTGGGTGAGCGGTTAGTGATCAGCCGCCATGGGGTGCGCAACGCGCTTATTCCCGTTGTGACGGTAATCGGATTGCAGGCTGGATACTTATTGGGTGGAGATATCCTGGTCGAAATGGTCTTCTCCTACCCCGGGATCGGGCTCGCTATGGTGACAGGCATTCTGGCGCGCGATTTTCCCATCGTGCAGGGCGCGATCCTGATGGTGGCTTCTTCTTATGTATTGGTCAACCTCATCACCGATTTAACCTACGCTTATATCGATCCGCGCATTCACTATGGAACGTGAGCTCGACCTCCGCCCTGGCAAAGCTCCCGTAGCGGCACGTCCCGCTGAGCCGAAGCTGGCGGGACGCCCCCGCGGTCTGACCTATGACGCCTTGCGTCGCCTATGGCGTGATCGCGCCGCTATGGCGAGCGCAGCTTTTCTCTTGTTTATGATTATTGTCTCATTGTTAGCACCCATCATCGCCCCTGTGGACCCGACAGTGACCAATCTGCCAAAGCGCCTGTTACCTCTGGGCAGCCCTGGACATTTGCTCGGCACCGACGAACTAGGGCGGGACATGCTCAGCCGTCTGATCTGGGGCGGGCGTGTGTCGTTGCTGGTGGGGTTCATAGCAGTGCTGGTGGCTATGTCAGCCGGGGTGATTGTGGGATTGCTGGCCGGGT
>JASFBB010000321.1:0-7499 GCA_036172345.1 Anaerolineae bacterium | reverse complement strand
ACCGTGGCGATATCTTCCCCAATAGCCCCAGCCCACTTGCCAGATTTGTGGATCTGGCAATAGAGGCTCTGGGGTTCCCCAAAGAAGAAACGAGCCAGGTCCAACACGTGGCTGCCCATATCAGTAAGCGCCCAATGTTCCAGCTCCTTCAGGAAGGGTTGATTCTCCACTTGTTCCAATGTGCCGTGACTGAGATGGATGCGTGCACGATAGGGCTGACCAATGCGTCTTTCTGTCAGCGCCTGCTTCGCCACACGGAGTGGCTTCTGCCAGCGGAAGTTCTCATGAATCATGAAAGGAATACCAGCCCGACGACACGTTTCCACCATTTGCACGCAGGTCTCATAGTCCGGCGCCATCGGCTTCTGACAGATGACCGGCACTCGGTACTTGACCGCCATGTAGGTCAGCGGAGCGTGCATCACCTCATGTGTTATGATGTCCACAAAGTCCAGCTGTTCATTCTTAAAGAGATCCTCTGGGTTACCATAGACGCGTGGAATGTGATACTGGGCAGCCAGCTGTTCCGCCTTGGCAACGGTGCGATTATATAGGGCAACCAGTTGCACACCAGGCAACTCCAACCAAGCTGGAATCTGAAACCTCGCCCAAAAACCGGTGCCCAGGACGGCGAATCGCAAGTTGGCCATAAGCTTTTCCTCCCCGATGTCGTGTGCTAAGTCGCTTGCTAAAGCTGCTGAGACGAGGCTATGGAATTGAAGATTCCTCACCCCTCAAGGTGCTGTACCAAGTGTCACCCCGATTCGTGCTGGCAAACACTCCTCCCTGCCAGAGTGCAGCGTAGATAGTGCCCTTATGCGCTGCCAGGGCACGTACTCCGTATGGCGATCCAGTCGTTTGATCAATGGGCAGACCAACGCTGGCACGCTGCCATGTCCCGCCAGCGTCCCGACTGCGGTAGACACCCACATCGGTGGCAAGGTAGAGCATACCCGCTTCATCAAAGAGCAAATCGCTGCTCCATACGCGCGCATCGGGAACGCTGTCACTCAGATCGTTCCAGCCGACTCCCCCGTCAGTCGAGACAAGCACATGACCATACAGAGCCGCTAGATAGAGTTGTCTCCCATCCGGTGAAAATGTCAGGGCTTGGGCGGAATAACTTTTCATATCCTCCGCGCGCAAGTGCCAGCTGCGGCCTCCATCAGTTGAGACCAGCAACCCTACGTAGTCCAGCCACGCAGAGACTGTTTTGCTCGCAGCAAAGTCCGGTGAGAAGGCAAGAATGCCTATCTCTGTCGTCCCCATCGTGCTTCCGAACTTCGATGCATCAAACACACTGTTCCAGGTTTGACCGCGATCATCCGAGCGGATGATCGAAACACTATCATGGCCCCTGCCTGCGGCTAGGATGAGGCCATCATTCATATAGTCCGGTGAAACAGCTAATGTGGTGACCTCGAAACCGCGAGGGACACTGTTGAGATGCTGCCAAGTCCGTCCACCATCATCGCTGCGTTCGATGGCACTGCCCAACGCTGCAAAGACAGTCCCATTGTCGGCGGCTGATAAGATCGCCCGGTCACTGGAGTCGCCACGCAGCGGGAATTCCTCAAATGACCAGGTGTATCCTCCATCCGTCGAACGCAGGACCCCGGTTGTGTTGTGGGCGACGAGTAAGCTACCATCCGGTAGAGCCACAATATCTTGCAGATCCAGCCGCGTGATCTCCTCACGCCAGATCAACTGACCTCCCCACGTCAACTGATCGGGTGAAACCGTTACAGCACGGCCGTCTGAGCACATTATGAAAAGGGCACCACTGGGCAATAGAACGAAGGCACTTGGCTGAAAGTCAAACGGCAAACCTCCCTGCACCGTCTGCCACGAATAACCACGATCCATTGAGCGTTGGAGAACGCCCGCAGTGTCCATTCGGTACACCGTCCGGTCCTCACGAAAATTCGGCGAAAAGAGGATGCTGTGCGCTGTATTTCCGGTGAGCCCCCGGGCAGAAGGTCGCCACGTGAGTCCTCCATCCTCGCTACGCCAAGCACCGTCATTGAGCACCAATCGATCGCTTGCAAAGTTGGGCGAGAAAACGAGCAACCCGCCTGGCACGCCAGTGTCATCCCAACTCATCCCCCTATCAGAGGAACGGAGCACCGTGCCACGGGCGATCAGAATGATCCCATCCTCGGCAAAGCTCGGCGACAACGCGATATGACGGATCGAGAGGTCGGTATTCTCGGCAGCATAACGATTCGCCAGCCATTCCCATGAGTCCCCACTGTTGCTGGAACGAAACAAACCACGTAAGTAGGAGGCTCCGAAGATTGCTCGATCAAGTGCAAAGGTGGGTGAAATGGCCAGCTTGCAGATCTCCGTGTCGCTGAGTCCTCGCATCGTCGGAAACCACGTATCTCCTCCGTCAGTTGAGCGATATAGCCCCCCTGCACGCCCATAACCATGCAACCCGGCAAACATGGTTCGATCTTGGGCAAAATTGGGAGATATAACTAACGCGCACACCGGGCGGCCGGGCAAACCCTTTCCCAACAGCTCCCAATGTTGGCCGTCAGTCGAACGATAGAGGCGTTCCCCTGAAACACGTAACAGAGTGTCACCCGACGCCATAAGAAGCTGTTGGGGCGAACCGAACGACGCCGACGAGGCAGAAACAGGCGAGGGCAGAGTCAAGTCACCTCCACCTGTGGCGATCACCAACAGTTCACCGGAAGGCCCTGCAAGATAGAGATGCTGATTGGCGATATCTATGTCAAGCAATCGATAACCCTGGTTCGGAAGAAGTGTCTCACCAACAAGGGTGAGATCGCCATCGAAGACTTGCAATGTGTCCCCAGAGAGGTTGAAGAGCCGCTGGTTCTGCTTGTCATAAACGAGATACCCCCCCGCACCGGCTAGCACACGCGCCTCATTGACCACGTTATCCCGCACCTCAAATTGATAAATGAAGCTGCGATCCAAACGGTAACGCGTCATATAGGCGCGTTGATAGATTGGGTCGAGGGCAGGTGGGCCGAAGCTGATCTCTTGGTGTATATACAGAGGCCGTGGTGTACCGCTCACGTCAAAGACAGCAAAGTAGCTCCCGCTGTTGGAGCCAGGAACACCATTGCTAATGCGCGCATAGAGCAGATGGTTCGCCCCATCTAAATAGGTATCCGTGACACACTCCGCATTCAGCGGATCTGCCGGTGGGAAAAGTTGCCCGATGACCGTCATCGTCTCGACATCGATTACAGAAGTATTGCACTGCTCCACACGGCAATGGCACCATGGCGTGAGGTACAGCCGATCACCAGACGGTTCTACCGCCAGCTGACCTGCCAGCTCCGGATAAACTGTGACACTCCAATCGCGCGTGTCCACCACGCGGATTGGGTTTCCATCAATGTAGAGACGAAGCCGCTGGGGGTCTAGCGACATCCGTCCGTAATCTCCCCAATTATCAGGGAAAACCGAGAATCCTGTCTCGATACGGTTGATCTGGTGATAGTCCACTAAATCCAAAACGTACAAGCTGCCGGCATCGTCCAGCACATATAGGCGACCCGTCGCAGGATCCGGATGAACATCGCGCACACTTAACGCGGTGTACGTGGTGTGCACCGTTCCCGGCCGGGCTGGATCAATTATAACGAGGGGACCAAACCAGGAAGTATGCAACGCATACAGCAAACCGGTTCCTGGGTCGGCGACCATTCTGTCCGGTCTACGAATGACAAACGCACTGGGCTGCGGACGCAGATCGGGCAACCGATAGGCGGTGATCCTCCAAGCATCGTACGGTCCGCTTCCCAGGTATAGGGTGCGCCCATCTGACGCCATAAGCACAAGCTCACTCATATAAGGATCGGCCGAGAGCTCAATAGGGTCGGTTTCGGCCGCAGGTGTTCCCGATGAGTCTAAGATACGCACTACGGTACGATCCTCACTGGATGCCCCCAAGGCGAACAATCTTCCACTCTCCTCATGAAGTATCATTTGTCGGGGACGTTCTGTGAGCGACACCATACTCAGAGAATCCAAGTTCTCAGAATCGAATATAACCAGCTCGGAAGGATCGGCCCGTAACAGGTAGAGGCGGTTGAGGGACGGATTAAGGAGCACGGAGATATTGAACTGACGATAAGGGAGTGTTATTGCTTCTTGCTCGACAAACCGTTCTGGATCCACTGCCCAAAGCTGCACATCATTGACCAAATACAGCGCGTCAGGTCCAGGCTCCATCGCCTCAACGCCGCGAATGCGCGCCACGATACGCAGAGTGTTTGTGTCCAGCACGAACATGTCGGTTTCGGTGGTCTCCGCATAGGGATCTCCTGTGATGGCGTAGAGGCGTGGACGATAGGGATCAACCTTGATGTCCACGGGAGTGGGAGGTGCATACTCGCCTGGATTGTTCAGAACGACAAGCGCCACAAACTGGTTGGCTGTCAGATCGAACACGCTGATCGTATTGCCCTCTTTGTTGTCGCCGTTATTGAACAGGTAGATACGTCGACGGTCGCTGTCCACAGCGATGCGAGCGGGATAGCGCCCGTTGCCGGCGGAGACTCCAAAATCCAGCGATTGCACAACACGGGGTATCTGAACCGGGGAAGGATCCTTTGCATAAGAAGTGTTGACTCCCAATAGTAAGGCCGTGACAAAAAGGCCGCCCAGAAAAAAAGCCCATCGTGAGGCTAATGTACAAACCATTTTGGTCTCTCGCCTGTTATGTAGTAAGAACTGTGTAGAAAGATCATGGAAAAATCTCCTAGCACGCAGATTGTCTAAGAAACGGGGATGGCAGGATTGGCAAATTCCTGCCCTTATTGCGCAACTTGTTGCCACTTCAGGAGTATTATATCATGACTATACTCGAAATACACCGCAAGTGCCATGTGCAAGTTTGTTTGTACTCGGTTGTACAGAGAGATAAAGATTGGAGGGTTCAACCGAAACTATGATCGACTGGGTGCAAATGATACATAGCGCCCGCACACGGTCTGCGAGTGCCAATGTCGAACAGGAAACGGCGAAGGGTCTTGACATCTCCCTGGATAGTACTCAGTGTGCTGAGGTACGTGAGACCGTGATAGCCGAGGAAATCCAGATACCTGCCGAATCGTGGTCTGAGGTGGGGAAGCAGTTCAAGGAGCTGGGTCAGAACATTGCCGCTGCATTCCGCATCGCCTGGGAGAACGAGGAAAACCGCCAGCATATCAAGGCGATGCGCGAAGGTTTGGAAAGCATGATGGTGGAGATCAACGAGCTGCTCAAACAGACAGCCACTATACCGGAGACACTGCGAGTGCGTGAGCAGGCACAGAAGGCAGCCGAATCAGCTCGCCTTGCCGGTCGGATGGCCTTTGAAGAGGCTCGCCCCTATCTACTGGCGGCACTGCGCCAACTAGATACCGAGCTCCAACGACTGATTGCCCAAATGGAGAAGGAGCAACTGTCTAAGCAGAGTTCCTCGGTGAATAATCACTGCTCGTAACAGGACTTAGCCACCTTGTGCAAAGAGAAGATTAATGCGCCAAAGTGCAAACTAACGGCAGAAGAGTGGGAGCTATGCCACGCAGGAAAGTGGAAAAGACCGATAAAGAATGGCACCAGATCCTCAGTGCTGAGCAATACAGGGTGCTGCGCCTAAAAGGCACCGAACCCCCTTTCAGCGGCGAATACTACAAGTCTAAAGAAAAAGGGGTTTACCATTGTGCTGGCTGTGGCAACCCTCTATTCAGCTCGGAAACCAAGTACGAGTCAGGAAGCGGATGGCCCAGCTTCTGGGCGCCTATCGACGAACAGGCAGTTGACTACGCAGAAGATTTTAGCTACGGAATGCACCGTACTGAAGTCTTATGCGCCGTGTGCCAAGGACACCTTGGGCATGTCTTCGACGATGGCCCACCTCCCACCGGTAAGCGCTATTGCATTAACTCTATTGCGCTAAAGTTCTCTCCCCACAGCACGGAAAGGGAGTAAAGCAGGGGCAGGGTCATATCCTGCCCCTGCCTCCTAGCACTCTGAGTATCCACAATTGTAACACTTATGACAACCTTCGATATGCAACATCGTCGCTTGGCCGCATTCAGGACAGAAGTCGCCTTTAATAGGTAACACGAGTTGAATCGCCCCTTCATCTACTTCCGGCAGACCAGGTAGCTCCTCATGCTCTTGCAATCCGATGTGTTCGGCCAACACTTGAGCGATGGCATCGGGCAAGCTCTGGACGCGCTGTCGACCGAATCCCTGAGGGCGCCCTGAGCCGATGTTACGCAGCTGGCTCACGATGTCCTGCACGCGCTGCAGGGGTGTCAGCGGGCTCGGCATACGCAGGATCAAGCTGATCAGGCGACCCAAACCCTCTGCATCGGCTGCCACATCGGAACCTGCCTTGCCGACGTTGACAAAAACCTCGAAAGGTTCTTTGTTTCCTTCGCCGTTGGCATTGATGGTGATATACGCGGTGCCGATGGGGGTGTTCTTTCGATATGTATACCCCTGCAACACAGCCGGACGGGCACGCCACTTGATCTCAACAGACTTGTCTTTTTCTGGGCTCACCTTTTTCAAGACCTGTTCATCGCGCGAGCCATCCCGATAAATGGTGCCCCCTTTCACTCCCAGCTCATACATCAGCTCGTAGAGCTGCCGCGTCTGCTGAATGGTGTAATGGTTGGGAAGGTTGCACGTCTTGCTGATACTGCTGTCCACCCAACGTTGGATAGCCGCCTGCACACGCACGTGCTCCTCAGCCTGTAGCTCCATCGCAGTGACGAAGTAATCGGGCAATGGCTCATCGGGGTGTTCCGCCAGCCATTCCTCCAAAACTTTAACCTTTTCTTGATGTACGCCCAACCGACTCTTGCGCGTGTAGGTCCAATAATAAAATGGCTCAATACCAGTTGATGTGTTCACCATCGTACCTGTTGTGCCTGTCGGTGCTTGGGTCAGGAGCGTGACATTGCGGATACCCTTCGCACGCACAGCCTGACGCACCTCTTCAGGCATCCCTTGCATAAAGCCGCTTTGTAAAAATTTCTCCATATCAAACGCCGGAAAGCTGCCTTTTTCTGAGGCGTAGTCGCAGCTGGCCAGATAAGCCTCTACGGCGATGAAGCGGTACAGCTGGTCGATAAATGCCAGCGACTCAGGGCTGCCATAGCGCAATTTCAAACGAATCAGCATCTCCGCCAAACCCATCGTGCCCAGGCCAACACGTCGTTCCAACATCTGCTGCTGACGGTTTTCCTCGAAGAAATACGGGCTGGCATCTACCACGTTGTCCAGAAAACGGACAGCATAGCGCACGGCACGGCGTAGATCCTTCCAACGCACCTCGCCTTCCTGCACGAACTTTCCCAGATGCAATGCACCCAGATTACAAACACCCCAGGCGGGCAAGCCTTGCTCACCACAAGGGTTGGTGCACAAGATGCGCGCATAGTACCAGGAATTGCTCATCTTATTGTAACGATCTACGAAGAAGACCCCCGGTTCAGCGCTTGCCCATGCACTCTCGA
>JASFBB010000320.1:0-3893 GCA_036172345.1 Anaerolineae bacterium | reverse complement strand
CTGAATCAGCTGCGCCTGGGCTGGCAAACCCTGGCTCAGGAGGAAGAGGTCAAGGTCACCGCCAAGGACATCGCCGAGGTCGTCTCGATGTGGACGGGCGTGCCGGTGCAAGACCTGGCAACCGAGGAGAAGGAGCGCCTGCTCCACATGGAAGAGGCGCTGCATCGGCGCATCGTGGGGCAGGATGAGGCGATCGCCACGATCGCCAAGGCGGTGCGCCGCGCGCGTGCCGGCCTGAAAGACCCGCGCCGCCCCATCGGCGCCTTCATCTTCCTGGGCCCCACCGGCGTGGGCAAGACCGAGCTCGCCAAGGCGCTCGCCGAGTTTATGTTCGGCAGCGAGGACGCGCTCATCAAGATCGATATGAGCGAATTCATGGAACGCCACAACGTCGCCCGCCTGGTGGGCTCGCCGCCCGGCTACATCGGCTATGAAGAGGGCGGCCAGCTGACCGAGGCGGTGCGCCGCCGCCCCTACTCGGTGATCCTCTTCGACGAGATCGAAAAGGCGCACCCCGAAGCGTTCAACATGCTGTTGCAAATCATGGAAGATGGCCACCTGAGCGACGCCAAGGGCAAGCGCGTGGACTTCCGCAACACCATCATCCTGCTCACCTCGAACATCGGCGCTGACCTCATCAGCCGCGAGACCACCTTGGGCTTCAATGTGCCACGCGATGAGGCGAAGAGCGAACAGGAGCGCTACGAGCGGATGAAGGAAAAGGTGATGGGCGAGCTCAAGCGCACCTTCCGGCCCGAATTCCTCAACCGCCTGGATGCCACCATCGTCTTCCATGCGCTGAACCGCGAGCAGATCAAGCAGATCGTCGACCTGGAGATCAACAAGATCCTCAAGCGGCTGGAGGACAAGCACATGCAGCTGGTGATGACCGAAGCGGCGCGCGAGTATCTGGCGGAGAAGGGCTACGATCCCCACTTCGGCGCACGACCGCTGCGGCGCGTCATCCAGAACGAGGTGGAGGACGTGTTGAGCGAAGGGCTGCTCAGCGGCCAGTTCCGCCCCGGCGACACGGTGCAGGTGGACGCGCGCGACGGGCAGATCATGATGGAGACCATCGCCCACCGAGAGATCGCCGAGGACGCACCCCAAGCGGAAATCGTATCTTGAGTGGTACCACGGAGGGAACGCGCGACTGGAAACGAACGAACTCGCCCATATGATCGTGGACGCGGCTGCGGAGAAGCAGGCGTCGGACATCGTTTTGCTTGACCTGAGAAAAATAACTCTCATTGCAGACTATTTCATCGTCTGCAGCGGGCAAACCCTGCGCCAAATCAAATCCATCACCGAAGGGGTGCTCGAATCGATCCGCGCTCGGGGCATCCGCCCGCTCGCCGTGGAAGGCGAGTCTGATTCGGGTTGGGTGTTGGTCGATCTCGGCTCGGTGATCGTGCACATTTTCCTGCCGGAGCTGCGCGCCTATTATGCGCTCGAAGAGCTGTGGCGCGACGCGCCGGTGGTGGTGCATGTGCAGTAGGAGGCGCCAACCCTCCCGCAGGTTCCAAACCTGCGGGAGGGTGTCTGCCCATCTGTGGCGCGACGCGCCGGTGGTGCATGTGCAGTAAGGGGTCACCCCCTCAGGCGCTTGAGCAAGGTTGTAGGTCGAAGCACGCGCTTGTGCCCTCGCACCTGAAACATGGGATGCTCCAGGTTCGGTGGTGCTCGCGTTCGCCGAAGCATTGAGCTGGAACACACTGGGAATACGGAGGCAGAAGCTCTATGGCCATCAAAGTGGGTTGTTTCGCCCTCATTGACCCTTTCTCCACCCTCGACCATCAGTTGAGTCGCATTAAAGGGTGGGGCTTCCGCTATGCGGATGTCACCGACAACAGCGACGGGGCGTCGCTGGGGGTGGCATACGGCTTCGCTGCGGTGGCGAGCCTGGACGCCAACCCCTTCGACATCAAACGCCTGTTCGACAAGCACGGCCTCACCATCACCAGCTATTGTGCCCATGCCAACTTGCTCGATCCCACCGCGCCCTGGCGCTACGGCACCGCGCAGATCATCAAGGCGGTGCGCGCAGCGGCAGCCCTGGGCGTCCGTCACGTAATCACCAGCGAGGGCGACCCGCAGACCGATTTCGGGCGCAATCTGAGTGAGGCCGAAGCCCTGTTCTGCATCCGCGAGAAGCTCTACGAGCCGCTGCGCGTGGCAGCGGATCACGGAGTCAAAATCCTGTTGGAACCCCATGGCCGCTACACCGATTCGATCGATTGGATGGAGAAGATTTTAGAAGTGTGTAACAGCGACGCTTTGGGCGTCAACATGGACACGGGCAACGCGTGGCTGGGCGGCACCGATCCGGTGGCGATGGTGCGGCGGCTGGGAAGCCAGATCGAACACGTGCACTGGAAGGACATGCCAGCGGAGATGGAAGCGAAGCGCGGCACGGTGCACGGCACCGGCATGGCGGTGATCCCGCTGGGCAGCGGCGTGGTGGACATCCGGGGTGTATATCAGGAGCTGGTGAAGATCGGCTTTGACGGTTACACCACGCTGGAAGTCGCCGGCGACGAGGCGGTGCAGCAAAGCTACGCGTACTTGAAGTCGCTGGGGGCGGAGTAAGCAGGCGCGCGTAGCGGAGCATTTTGCCCCAACGTGCGCCGCCGTACGGACAAACCGCGCTGCGCGCCAACTGAGCCGCGCGCGTGAGCAAGCGGCCAGCATTACCGCTCCCTCACGGTCGCGGCTCGGATCAGTCAAACCGAGCCGCGCGCGTGAGCAAGAACAATACCATTGGGAACCGTTACCGGATCGCTTGGGGATGAAAATCTTGAAACGCTTGAAATGCTTCTGGGATAAATTGGTTGAGCGTGCCCCACAGGTAGATCGCACCAGTTTGGTAAATAGCTACTATGTGACAAGCGCTCCTTCACCACAAAACGCCCTCGATATTTTCCAAGGTGAGTGGTCTTCGAAACTCCCACCCCCCTTGGATGGCTGCCAGGCGGGTCATATGGAATTGTTTCAGGATGGCCGCATCACGTGGTTGATATCTGAGGTGGGCGATCTTCATGGCTGTCGTATCCTGGAGCTGGGCCCCCTAGAGGGCGCTCACTCCTATATGCTGGAGCGAGCGGGTGCCGGATCGATCATCGCAGTTGAAGCTAACACGCACGCCTATCTGCGATGTCTGGTGGTCAAAGAACTGCTGGGTATGCAACGGGTCAAATTCCTGTGCGGCGATTGTGTCGAGTATCTGAAAAGCCCAGATTGTCCCCAGTTTGACATCGGGTTGGCAAGCGGTGTCCTATATCACATGGTGAATCCAGTGGAGCTGATCGCCTTGCTGGCACAGCATTGTCAAATGCACCTCTTTCTCTGGACCCATTACTACGATGAGGCGTGGGCGAAAGCAAACGATTTTCAGAAGAGGTTTCCGGGTGCGGAGAGAAGCACCTATGCCGGTTTTTCGCATACGCTCGTGCGACAATATTATGACAATGATATACACTTACCGAGCTTCTGCGGAGGAAGCCGTCCTTTCAGCAACTGGATGTACCGCGAGGAGATCCTTGCATGCTTGAAGCATTTCGGCTTTGGGAAGCTCAAGATCAACTTCGACCACTACGATCATCCGAATGGGCCTGCATTTGCGGTGCTTGCTAGCCGCTCATGAGCTGGGGGTGTCACGGTGCACTGCAAAGAAATCCGAGCCGCGCGCGTCAGTAAGCGGCCAGCATTACCGCTCCCTCACGGTCGCGGCTCGGATCAGTCAAACCGAGCCGCGCGCGTCAGTAAGCGGCCAGCATTACCGCTCCCTCACGGTCGCGGCTCGGATCAGTCAAACCGAGCCGCGCGCGTGAGCAAGCGGCCAGCATTACCGCTCCCTCACGGTCGCGGCTCGGATCAGTCAAACCGAGCCGCGC
>JASFBB010000319.1:0-2765 GCA_036172345.1 Anaerolineae bacterium | reverse complement strand
ACGAACGCATCCAGCACAATAGCGGTCGTGCGCGTGTCCGAGTTCATTGCCCACCAGTCAGTCTCCGCTTCCTCCCAATGCGCACCCGTGGCGCTCAGGATGGCGGCGCTGTTGAGGTCGGAGAGCAGGGTACTGATCCAGTCCATGCCATACCCCTGCCGCTGGAGTGCCATCGCGAGGTAGGCACGTGCATACCAGCTGAGACGTGCACGGGAGGTGTACAGCTCCTCGAGATACTCTGTGGGCGCCTGACCGGCTTCGGCCAACACATAGAGCAACCACGCCTGCTGATTGGCTGCGTACGCTGCCTCCGCCTCACGGACGGGGACCAACCGGCTGCGCAGGAAATCCAATCCGCGCTGGAGCACCGTCTCGTTCACGGCGAAATCTGCCTGGCGCGCCATCAACAGGCCGAAGACCACATAGGCACTGACATGCGGGTTGCTCTCCCGCTCCGGCCACCATCCCCAGCCGCCATCAGGGTTCTGCTGGACGTAGAGCTTGCCCAGCGCATGTTCCACCAGCCGGGTCAGTTGATCGGCCAGCCCGGGCCGGGCGATGCCCAGCTGCTGCAACGCACGGTAGGTCAACACGTTGGGCAGAAAGCGGCTGACAGTTTGTTCGGCGCACTCGTAAGGGTAATGCTCAAGATAACTAAGTCCATCGCGGATGCTGGCCGCCAGGGATGGATCGATGCGCACCTGGAGCATGCCGCGTCGGTTGTCATAGCGCGGCGGCAGCACGATGCGCTCGGTGACGCGCCCTTCGTCCGCGAGCGTGCCTGCCGTGCCCACGATGTCGGGCGCGGTGTAGCGATAAATAGCCAGCGTGCCCTCCGGTCCGGTCGCCAATCGGGGTTTGCTGGCGTCGCTGTACCTGCCCTCCTGAGCGAGCGCAACAAAAGCCAGGTCGGCATAGGGTGCATCGGTCACCTGCGCATTCCAGGTGACGGTCGCCTCACGCCCGGCCTCGATGCGCACCGTCCGCGTCGCCACGTCTTGCAGAGTGACGCCGCTCGCCAGCAGACTCACCGTGACGTCCAGCGCACGCTCGGTATTGTTGCTCACCGCCGCGCCCAGCACTACGCGATCCTCGGCAACCAGGAAGCGCGGGGTGATGGGGCGGATGAGCAGAGGCTTGGCGGCGATCACCTCCGCCAACCCCTCGCCCACCTGCGTGGCTGGGTTGATCGCCAGACCACGCACCACCCATGTCGTGATGTTGTCCGGCAGTGGGATGCTCACCTGCGCTTCGCCCCGTGGATCGGTCACCACCAGCGGGTTCCAGTAGGCGGTATCAGCGAATTCCTGGCGCAATGTCACGCCTGGCGGCAGCACCGTCTCGACCCCCTTCGCTTCACGTGCCCCTGAAGGTGCCACGGTGGGGACGGGCGGCAGTGCCCCTCCTTCCATCAACATTTCCCCTTCCGCTGGTATGAGCCCTAGCTGCTGCTCCATCTCCTCCAACTGACGGTTGGCGGCGATGGCCAGGGTGGCTGCGGTCTGGATGCCGACGCCACGGCGGAAATAGAACCCCTCTCGCAGCAGGTTGAGCGGACGCGGCATCAGGCTCAACACCGCTTTGTCCACCACATCCAGGGAGAGCTCCGCCTGCACCGGCTCCCCACGCTGATCGGTGACCTTGATCGCACAATCCAGCGTCTCACCTGGCGCGACTCTGCCCTGTGCCGGCGTGATCGTCACCCGGAGCTCCTGCCCTTCTGTGGACACGTCCAGCGGCAACAAGCCCACCTTGTACTCGGCGGGGCGTCCGTCCGCGCGGCTGCCCTTGACCAACACGACCGACACGTAGATGTTGGGCGCATCCGTCGGCTCGATGGGCAGGCGGTAGACATAGGTGTTCGTCTCGAGATAGATGAGCTCGTGGCGACGAATGCGGTTGCGCTCGACAGTGACCAGCGCGTAGTGCGGTTGCTCATAGGGCGATGGGATGAGAATCTCGGCGAGCTCACCCGGCTTATAGGATATCTTGTCTGCGATCAGGTTGATGCGGTCGTGGTTTTCGCGCCGCCAGGTGACATGCTCTTTGCCGGTGACCCAGATGAAGAGGCTGGCGCGTACCGCACGCCCCGCGTCATCGCGGCTCGAAGCCACCAGGCGATAGGTGCCCGCTTGCGGGGGCGTGAAGGTGGCTATCGCCTCACCACGCGCGTCGGTGCGCACGTCGATGGTCTCGATCGGGATGTCCTTTTCCTCATATTCCCAACGACCACCCCCTTGGGCGTCTTCCACGTAGCGATTGTGCCACTCGCGCCGATAGACCTGCAGCTGCAATGGCTTATCCGGCAGCCGGCCTCCCTGCCAATCCACGGCCACCAGGTCGACGGGGAAGGGCTCTCCCGCGCGCCCCATATAGCGGCCCGCGCGCAGGCCGACGTAGAAGCTGCCTTGGTGCATCACCCAGCTGGCGCGCCCGGAGATGACCTGATTGTTGCGCCCGGTGGCCGTCGCCTCGAGGGTCAGGCGTGTGCTGCGTAAGAGGGGCTTGCCATCCCGATCGACCAGCTGCGCTGGAATAGAGATCGTCAGGCGACCGGCCTCGTCGGTCGTGCCGCTCCCGCTCAGGATGGGCGTGGGCGGGCTGGGCGGACGCCACCAGCAGACGAGGCATTGCCACGGGTCGTCCATCTCGCTGAAGGTATAGCTGCCTCCCCATAGTGGTTTGAAGACGTAGCGCTCGGCCAACAGATTCCACTGCACCGGCGCCTGGGCCACGCCGCCGCCGAAGAAGTAGCGCACCTCCAC
>JASFBB010000318.1:0-12885 GCA_036172345.1 Anaerolineae bacterium | reverse complement strand
CTCACGCGCGCGGCGCGGTTTAATCCATCCGAGCCGCGACCATTTATCCGAGCCGCGACCGTCAGGGAGCGGTTTGGGCCGCTTGCTCACGCGCGCGGCTCGGTTTAATCCATCATCCGAGCCGCGACCATTTATCCGAGCCGCGACCGTGAGGGAGCGGTAATGTCGGCCGCTTGCTGACGCGCGCGGCTCGGTTCAATGTATCCGAGCCGCGACCGTGAGGGAGCGGTATTCTGGCCGCTTGCTCACGCGCGCGGCTCGGTTTCACGCGCGCGGCTCGGTTTCACCCATATGGCGCGGTTTCACGCGCGGTGGGGACAATTGACAAATCAATGCAAAAGCTACAATCTTTTATAAAGATTCCGTGACAGGTGTTGGTTCACTGGGGAGAAATCCGGCATGCCCAGACGTGCATCTGGCAAGAAACGGACTGCCCAGTCCAGTAGAAGGACTGAGGTAGCTGGGGTTATCCTGCTGATCCTGGCATTGCTCACTGCGCTCAGCCTTCTCTCCGTCAGCCATGGGCCCGTCACCCAGCGGTGGCTTTTTTTGTTGAACCAGCTGGTCGGCTGGGGCATATATGTCGTGCCCTTCATCCTGGCCGCCTTGGGTATCTGGTTGCTGCGCCGCTTTGCCGTCGATCCCGCTGAAGAACGGGGGGAGAAGCTGGTGGGAGGACTTCTCCTTTTCTTCGTGCTATTGGCCGCCTTCCAGCTGATTGAACCACGTCAGGAGCTCTCTGCAGGCGAACGGCCAGGCGGGGGCGGAGTGCTCGGCTGGGCACTTGGCACACTCCTCACCAACGGCCTCGGCACAATTGGCGCCATCATCGTGCTCTCTGCTATCTTCATCGTGTGCTTGATCCTCTTATCGGAGCTGTCGTTCGCCAGCCTTATCCTGTGGGTGCGTCGAGAAGTCCAAGCGATTAAGGAAAGACGGCGTCATGAGGAACTGGCTCGCCTGAGCACTCAACCCCCTCCGCCTTCTTCCAGTCCGGGGGCAACGACTCCTGGGTTACTACGGCGACTCCTATCACCACCCGATCCATCCTCTATGGCGCCTTTTACGCCGCGGCTCGCAACACCCCCCCAAGAGCCGCTCATATCCCCAACCCGGTTCCCTCGTCCGGCGACCGGCAGCGTATCTTCGCCAGGTCTCCTGTTTCCGCGAGTAGTCGGGGACCAGGGGTGGCGGCTGCCACCCATCGAATCAATCTTGGAAGAAGGCGTCGAGTATGAGATCAGCCAGCAGGACATCCGCGAGCGGGTGCGCATCATCGAGGAGACACTCGCCAGCTTCGGGATCGAGGCGCGCGTGCGCGAGATCAACCCGGGTCCGGCGGTGACCCAGTTCAGCATCGAACCCGGCTACATGAACACCAAGGACGCGCAAGGACAACCGCGCAAAGTGCGCGTATCGCGCATCGTCAATCTGGCGAACGATCTTGCGCTTGCCCTCTCGGCCAGCCCCATTCGCATCGAGGCGCCTATCCCAGGACGACCTTATGTGGGCATCGAGGTACCCAACACCACCAAATCGCTGGTCTCTCTGCGCAGCATCCTCGAGTCGGAGGCATTCCGCCAACACCGCGGCGCGCTGCGCATCGCATTGGGGCGCGATGTCTCCGGGCAAGCGGTTGTGGCGGACTTGGCGGCAATGCCCCATCTGCTCATCGCCGGCGCCACCGGCTCGGGCAAGAGCGTGTGTATTAACGCGATCATCGCCACCTTCTTGCTCACCCACACACCAGAGACGTTGCGCCTGATCATGGTGGACCCGAAAATGGTAGAGCTGATCAATTATAATGGCATTCCCCATCTGCTGGCCCCGGTGGTAGTGGATTTGGGGCGCGTCATAGGGGTGCTCAATTGGGCCATCAAGGAGATGGATCAGCGTTATAAGACCTTTTCGCAATTGGGGGTGCGCAATTTGGTCGCGTATAACGAGCTGATGCTGAGCAAAGGGCAGCGCCCTATGCCCTATATCGTCATCATTGTGGATGAGCTGGCCGACGTGATGATGACCTCCCCCGATGAAGTGGAGCGGGCAATCACCCGCCTTGCCCAAATGGCACGCGCCACCGGCATCCACCTGATTATCGCGACGCAACGGCCTTCCGTGGACGTCGTCACCGGGCTCATCAAGGCGAACTTTCCCGCCCGCATCGCGTTTGCAGTGACCAGCCAGGTGGACTCGCGGGTGATCCTCGACAGCCCCGGCGCGGAGCGATTGCTGGGGCGCGGCGATATGCTTTTCATGTCCCCGGAGAGCACCAAGCTGCAGCGCCTGCAGGGGGTTTACGTCTCGGATCACGAGCTGTCTCGGCTGGTGCGTTTCTGGAAGGGGGCGGGGACATCCGAGCAGATGGCGTCATCATCAGAAGCTGCGATGCCGCCTGAGCCCGGCGCGCCGCAGTCCAAGGGATACCCGGTACAACCTGCGTTATGGCCGGAGATCGAAGTGTCGGGTGAAGCAGCTGCGTTGAGCAGAGAGGAAGACGATCTGCTAGAACAAGCTATCGAGGTGGTGCGTACACAGCGGCGCGCTTCGGTTTCGCTCCTGCAGCGGCGTTTGCGCATCGGCTATGCCCGTGCCGCCCGTCTGATCGACCTGTTAGAAGAACGGGGCATCATCGGCCCTGATGAAGGAGGGGGTCGCGCCCGCCAGGTGCTTCTCGCTGCGCCGGACGAAGGGGGGAAGCGAAAGCCTGGTGGTCCGTGAGCTGTTGCGTTGCCTGACGTTGCTCCTGGTCATCCCACCGGGCTTGTTGCTGATCGGCCCTCTTCTGTTGGTGACGGCGTATCGGGGTAGCCAACGCTTCGGTCCGCTTGTCTTCAACGTGCGCCGCGGCGGTTGGAAAGGGCGTTTGACAACCGGGTTGATCGGCATCACCCTGTGGGTGGCGGTCTGGGGTGCTCTGGCGTGGTGGTTGTGGCCGGTGGCCGAGAGTTTGGATCCCCACTACGCGAGCGCGGGGTTATCCAGCATAGTGACGTCACTCCCCCGTTGGGCATCGGACGAGAGCGCACAAAGGATCGCTGCCACCCCTTTTCTGATTTTGGCGTCGGCAACTGCATCGCCCACGATGACCCCGGCAACGGCGATCGCTCCTGCCCTTCTGGCGCGTGCTGCCCTGCCTTCTCCCATTGAGAGCGGGATCAGCGCAGCTGTGCCCCCCTCCGTGCCCTCGATGACCCTTGTGCCCACTGCAGAAGCGAACGCCGTCCTCACGTCCACAGTGGCGCCATCGCCCGCAAAAGCTCCGACAGTGACACCGACGACGCAGCCCACAGCGACCGTTACCCCTGTGCCGTCTCCCACCCCGACGATGCCCCCTACGGAGCCGCCGTCCCCTACGCCCACGATGACACCGACGGAGACGCCAACCCTGACGGTGACACCTACGATGATCCCATCGCCGACTTCATCGCCTACCTCGACACCTTCACCATCGCCCACAGCGTCCCCAACCGTCACCGCCACGCCAACTGCCGACCCGGCGCGTCAGGCGATCGCGGCTGTCGAGAGGGCCAATGAGAGATTGCGCCTTGCGCTTGAGCTGCCCTCGCCCGAGCGACTGGGTGCCCTAAATGAGCACTGGAAGGACAGATCGTTTCCGCACGTGCGCACTTTTGTCTTCTCGATCATCCAGCTGGTGGGCCGACCGGTGAAGGCGTCCTATGTATACCTGGTACCCCCACTCGCCACGTACGATCGATCGAATGGGATGGCCTACGTGGACGCGATTGAAATCTGGACATATGAAGGTTCCGCAGTAACATACACAGAGAGGTTTGCATTCCATTATGTTCTGGCGCGGCGCGAAGCGGACTGGGTGATTGTGGATTATACTTATCGGAACGCGCCCACGGCTGCATCGCCTTGATATGAGGGTGGTGCTACCGGGCGACTATCACGGCAGATTCCGAACCCACACCCCGACCATTTCGGGACGCTCTGCTTGGAAGGTTGACGCGATGGTCTCAACAGGAGTGCCAATTGGCTAAGAGCCAGGTGCGATTTGTGTGTCAACAGTGTGGCAGCATCCAGCCCCGATGGCTGGGTCGTTGCCCGGAGTGCGGCGAGTGGAACAGCTTGGTGGAGACACTCCTTCCGGCGCAGAAGACGCGGACAAGCCGCGCACCGAGCATCGAGATATCCGGAAGTGCACCCCAACAATTGAGCGAGGTATCCGCCGATGGCTTTGAGCGATTGTCTCTTGGCATCGGGGAGCTCGATCGCGTGCTGGGCGGCGGGCTGGTGCCGGGGTCTCTGGTTCTCATTGGGGGAGACCCGGGGATCGGGAAGAGCACGCTGGTGCTCCAAGCTTGTGGGCATGTGGCGCGTGGCAAAGAGCCTGTCTTCTATATCTCTGGGGAAGAGAGCGCCCAACAGATCAAGTCGCGTGCCATCCGCCTCGGGATTCATGGAGAAGGCCTCTACATCCTGGCCGAGACCAACCTGGATGCCATCATGCAGCACATCCAACAGAGCCAGCCGCAGCTGGTGGTGATCGATTCGATCCAGACGGTGTACGTCAACGATCTCGATTCGCCCGCCGGCTCCGTCAGTCAGGTGCGTGAGTGTGCCGCGCGTTTGATGCGCCTCGCCAAGACGCAGGGCATTCCCATCCTGCTCGTCGGCCATGTCACCAAGACGGGGGTCATCGCCGGCCCGCGCGTGCTGGAGCACACGGTGGATGCCGTGCTCTATCTGGAGGGCGATCGATTCCACATCCATCGCTTGTTGCGTTGCGTGAAGAATCGATTTGGCCCGGCGAGTGAGGTAGGGGTCTTTGAGATGCAGGACAGCGGCATGGTCGAGGTGACCAACCCCAGCCAGGTGTTCCTGGCAGAAAGGCTGATCCCCGCGGCTGGTTCAGCGATTGCTGTGACGATGGAAGGCACCCGTCCTCTCCTGGTGGAAATCCAGGCGCTCAGCAGCACCACCGCCTTCGGCAACCCGCGTCGTACAGCAAATGGGATCGACCTCAACCGCTTGTGGCTGCTGGTGGCGGTGCTGAGCAAGCGGGTTGGTGTGCGCTTGTTCGATCAGGACGTGTTCGTCAACGTGGTGGGGGGCTTTAAGGTGAGCGAGCCGGCGGCGGACCTTGCCATCGCGTGTGCCATCCATTCCAGCTTTCGCGACACACCCATCGCGTCGGATATGGCGCTCATCGGCGAGGTGGGGCTTTCAGGCGAGCTGCGCACGGTGAGCCAGCTCGAAGCGCGCCTGCGCGAGGCGGCCCGATTGGGTTTCAAGCGCTGCCTGGTGCCTCAGACCCATTCGCTAGGGCGGATCAAGGTGCCCGATCTGGAGATCCTGGTGGCGCGCACGCTCGCCCAAGCGCTCGAGCTTGCGTCGTTGCGGTGATCCTCAGTATATTATGATCGATCCGACGGATATTCGCATTGACGACATTGTCCGATTGCGCAAGCCGCATCCCTGCGGGGGTGACACGTGGCGTGTGGTGCGCTTGGGTGCGGATATTGGGATATGTTGCCTCACCTGTCACCGCCACGTCTTGTTGCCGCGAGGAGAGTTCGCGCGCCGCGTCAAGACCATCCTACAGCGTGGCCTGCCACCGTAGGAAGGGATGATGGGGGTTCTCTGCATTTGGAGTGGCCGGAAACAGCCAGTTCAGTAGACAGAAGGGGGGTGCGAGTGAACGCTTCAAAGACACCGACGATTATCCCCGCTTCTTGGGGAGCCTTCGTGTTATTTTATGTGCTGATGCTGGCCATCATCGCTTCTTTGGACTGGATCAACGGGCTGTTGCGTCCCCTCTACTACCTCACGCAGGCAGGGTTGTTGACAGTGGGTGTGGGGATCTTCGCGCTCTGCGGTTGGCGTTTTCCCACTATGCAGGCGGAGCACAGCGCGCTGTTAGCTTTTACGATCGGGGTGTTGACCATCGTGCCGGCCGTTTTAATGAGCCTGCGCCTCATGACGGAAGGGTTCTGGACTCAATATTTCCTAATCGCCTTCGGCATGGCCAGCGGCAGTTTGTTGGGTTTTCTGTTCACCATCTTGGCGAGGCGTCGCTTCGTCTCGCGACAGAGAAAGGGAGAATGAGCCTTCAGCCGCCTATGTCTGCAGGCCAGCCTTGTTCTGCGCCCCCCATAATCCGGTGCAGTGTTGGGATCACTGCCCACAATGAAGAGGCGAACATCGGTCAGCTGTTGGAAGCGATACGCAACCAACGCTTGCGCACTGTGGAGATCACCGAGATCATCGTGGTCGCCTCGGGCTGCACCGATCGCACCGAGGAAATCGTGCGCGAACATATGGCCTGTGATCCGCGCATCAAGCTGCTCGTGCAGGAAAAGCGCGAAGGCAAGACCTCCGCTGTCAACTTGTTTCTCGCGCACGCCCAAGAGAACATCTGCGTCCTGGAAAGCGGCGACACCCTGCCCGGCGAGGACGCCATTGAAAATATGGTGCGCATGTTTGCCGATCCGGCGGTGGGGATGACCGGTGCGCATAAGGTGCCGGTGAACGCGCCGGAACACATTGTGGGCTATATGAGCCACCTGCGTCTGCGCCTGGAACATCAGCTGTGTCTCGAGATCCCCCGGCTGGGGGAACTCATCGCCTTCCGCAAGGTGTTTGACCGCATTCCCCCCGACGTGGCGATGGACGAAGCGTTCGTGGAAGCTTTGGTGGTGCGGCGTGGCTTGCAAGTGCGCTATGCGCCGGACGCGGTGGTCTATAACATGGGGCCACAAACCGTGGGGGATTTCATCAAGCAACGCCGGCGCAATTATGCGGGACACCTGCATCTGATGGAAAAGTATGGCTACCGCGTGTCCAGCCTGGACGGCAGTCGGGTGTTGCGCCTGGCCCTGGGCGAGGTGTGGCGCGCCCTCCAGCTCATCTGGGCGCTGGGCGTGCTGGCGTTTCTCGAGGGAATCGCGCGCATCTTGGGCTGGTGGGATTATCGTGTGCGCCACCGCCGCCACGAGGTCTGGGATATTGCCTGGAGCACCAAACGGGTGAGCCCTCCACCCGCTCCATCCACGCATCTCGCTTCTTCACCACCTCGCACACGACAGGAATGAGACTGCTTTGAAGAAACATCTGTCCACCTCACTCAAGATTTTGGTCAGCTCGGGTCTGATCGTATACCTATTCTGGCGCATGGACCTGGAGCAGGTGAAGACGGTGCTGTATAGCGCCAATTATCTTTACCTGCTGCCAGCAGCACTGCTGTTTCTTGCCGCCATGACGAACTCCGCGCTGAAATGGTATATCCTGTTGCGCGCGCAGCGCATTGCTGTGCCGTTTTACGCCATCCTGAGCTACACCTATGTCGGGTTCTTTTTCAACAACTTTCTGCCCGCCAACGTGGGGGGCGACGTGATGCGCGGTTATGGCCTGGCGCGCTACACGGAATGCACCGCCGAAGCTGCGATCAGCGTGATTGTGGATCGCATCGTGGGCTTGGCTGCCTTCATGGTATGTGCCGCCGTCTCCGCCGCGGTGGCGATCCTGTTTATGCACCACAAGGAGCTACAAGGTGTGGAAGTGGCAGCGGTGGTTGCGCTCGGGCTGGTCGTCGGAGGGTTTGCCGCGATGCTCAGCCGCCGCATCCGGGCGCAGCTGGGAAAAGCTTTCCGTTGGCGACCGCTCGTGCCGCTTTCTCCTCTCTATCACCGCACCTCGGAGGCACTCGATGCGTATCGTCATAGCTATGGTGCTCTGGCGGTTGCTTTCTGTCTCTCCTTGTCCACCCTCATCCTCACCAATATGACGGACTACCTGATCGCCCAGTCTCTGGGTGGTGGAGTCGCTCTGATCTATATCTTTATCTTCAACCCGATCATCGCGTTTGTGTTGCTGGTGCCTGTGTCGATCGGGGGGCTGGGCGTCACCCAAGCGATCTATCCTTTCTTCTACGGGTTGGTCGGTGTGCCGGCGAGCCTTGCTTTTTCCATTTCTTTGCTCAAACAGCTGATCATCTATATCACCAGCGTGCCCGGGGGGATCTTGTGGTGGCGCGGGAAGGCCGGCGCCGGCGAGACGGCGCGGCATGCCATGGAAGCATCGGGCACATAAGCGCCGCGCGCGTAGGCAAGTGGAAACACGCAACCCTCTCGCACCTCCGGAACCTGCGGGAGGTAACAGCACAGCGTGCTCCGCGCTCTGTGGTAAAAAGGACATATCCGCTCCCTCATAACCGCAGCTCGCAGAGGTTGCTTTTGCGGAATTATGAGCCTATAATGCAAACAATCCAGAGGTGAACCAGATGAAAAGCCGGACTCTCCGTGGATGGAGTGTCTTCATTGCCAGTATGAACGCTGAGGAGGTTACAATGATGCGCATCGTTTTCCGGCTGTTGTGGGTGGCATTGTTCCTTGCAAGTGCGTTCCCCGTTCGTGTAGACGCACAGGCACCTTCTCCCACCACGCTTTCAATCAGTGTAGATGCCTCCAACGTGGCTAATTTCCCTCAGATGACCCTCATAGTCACGGTGCGGGATGCCTATGGGCGCGTGGTCTCCGACATCACACCAGAGATGGTGCAAATCTTTGAGGACGATAGCACGCAAGCGCGTCCGGTGATGCATATCGAGCCGCTGCTTAACCCGTCACGACCGGTGTATGTCATCCTGGTGCTGGACATTTCCGGCTCGATGATCGGTCAGCCGGTGAAGGATGCCAAGGCTGCGGCGCGCGCATTCATCGAACGGATGGGACCGCAAGACTACGTGGCCCTGCTCGCCTTCAAGATCTCCATCGCACTGAACGAATTGGACCCCACCCGCGAGCATCTGTTCACCACCGATCATGCCGCGGTGCTGGCGCTGGTGGATCGCCTGAGGGCGAAAGGAGGCACTCCTCTGTATGACGCCCTGTACAAAGCGGCACGTTGGGCGAAAAGCATGGCGCCGGACAACCGTTTCATCGTGCTGCTCACGGATGGAGTGGACGAGGATCCCGGCAGTGTGCTGGCAACACCCGATGAGGCCATCGCCGAGGCGGCGCGAGCCAACATCCCCATCTTCACCATCGGATATGAAGGTGTGGGCGGCCGGCTGGCGCGTGAGTTCTTACAGCGCGCTGCCCGTGAGACAGGTGGTTCCTACCAAGAAACTCCCGATTCGGCACAGTTGGTGTCCCTGTTCCGCGAGATCTTAGAGCGTCCCAGGCAGCAAACGCGCTTGATCTATCGCTCCGGCCTGTTGCCAGATGGCCAGGTGCATTCCGTGCGGGTGCGGGTGCGCATGGGCGACCAAAGCGGCGAGGGCGTGGGCACTTTCGGGCCTGTGCCGTTCATTCCCACCCCCACGCCGACATTTACCCCTACCGCCACGCCAACCGTGACCCCGACGCCGACCAACACGCCCACTGCCACCGCCACGGCAAAAGCGACGCCATTGCCCACGCACACGGCCACACCGTCGCCCACGGCGACGCCACTGCCCACGCACACGGCCACACCGTTGCCCACGGCGACGCTCGTGCTTGTGGGTGTGCTCTCGCCCACAGCCATGCCATCAGCCACGGCCACACTCCCGCCTACGGCCACGCTTTCACCTACAGCGGCGCCTTCGCCCACCGCCACAATGCTGCCCCAGCCAACTCCGACGCCCACCGCTGCGGCAGCTGCAGCTGCCCCAGCCATCGAATCGCTATGGCCGCTCATCGGCGGCCTGATCGTTTTGGTGATCATTGTGCTGTTGGTGATACTGTTGCGGAGAAGACGCCGCTGAGTCTATGTTGCGCGTCCAAACCGAGCCGCGCGCGTCAGCCAGCGGCACGTTAAACCGCTCCCTCACGGTCGCGGCTCGGATAACGGGATGGAGCGACGGGTACGCCTAGCTCACCGCCGGCCGGTCAAAGTAGATATTCTTCCCCGTGGCGGACAGCGGGATGCCTACAGCAAGGTCGGCATCCAGCATCCCCAGGGCGCATGCGGCCGCACCAATCGTATACATAATGCGGTTATCCGCGTTCAGGATGCTGGCCATTTTGACCGCGGAGCCAATGGCAATCCCCAAATCCATCACACGAAAAGCACATTGGGGACCGCGGAACTCGCCTGCATAGCTGCCCACGTCCAGGTCATTGCACGTGGGGGCGCCACAGGCGCTGCAGTTGAGGTTCGCTTTCTGGGCATCTCTGATGCCGATGAGCAGTATCACCTCCGATGCGGTCACGTTCTTGGCGTCGCGCAGGAAGAATTTGCGTCCGGTGCGCTCTCCGATTTCGACCATCTTCTCCGCCAGGGATTGGAGCGCTTCCCCTTCCACAATGGCGGTTACGATGAAATCCTGGCCGCGCGACTTCGGCGCCGTGCGCGCAGCGAGTGCCATCAGATTGGCGACGGTCGCAAGCGTGTTCATGACATCCTCCTGGACACAAAGTATGCTGGTGTGAGATGCGTGGTGACGGGAGAATACCCTGCTTGCATATAGAGAGCAAATGGTGCCGCGAACATCGCGAACATCAGCGCAGACGACGCACCAAGGCCATTTGGAGGCCATAGACGATGATGAAAACCACCCCGCCGACAAATGCCAAGATCAGGCAGCGCGCCGGCGTGAGCACGGTGAACAAGGTGACCTCCGGCAGAGGGGTCGGTTCGGGTTGCACAAAGAGTGAGCTGGAAGATGAATCCCTGGGCGAAGTTCCTACAACCCCGGAAGGCAGACTGTCGGCGGGTTGTGGTGGGCGCTGTCCTTGAGCGGGCGGTGTTGCCGTGATCGCAAGGACAGGAGTGACGGGCGGCCAGGGGGATTGGGCATCGCATGGCGACGTGGACAGCCACAGCGCACCCCATGCCAGCACCGCCACGAAAAGCCGCCAGACCTTACCGAAGTGCATCGCTCTCTCACCGTTGCAACGCGATTCGAGCTCGCTCGGAAGGTATAGAATGTTGTTCCTGCCCCAATGTGGTCGGAATTGTTTCCAATTGCTCGATTATCTCGCGCACAGCATCGAAGCCGCTCTGCCAGAACTCGGCGCGGCTGACGTCGATGCCGGCCGCCTCCAGGATGCGTAGCGGCGATTCAGAACCCCCCGCCGCCAGGATGCTCAGATAACGCGGCTTGAACGATTCTCCGGTCATCTTGTATTGGCGGTAGAGCGAAAGCACCAGCAGCTGCCCGAAGGCATACGCATATACATAGAAAGGCGTATGGTAAATGTGCGGAATGGACACCCATTCCCAGCGGAACTCTTCGTTGACATCCACTGTCTCGCCGAATTGGGAGCGCAAGCTCTCCAGGTACGCCTTTGCCAGGTCGTCCACCGAAGCACCCTGCTGCACCATCTCGTGTGCCTGGCGCTCAAAAAGGGCGAAGTTAGCCTGGCGCATAATGGTGGCATAGGTATCATCCAGCTGATTGAAGAGCAGCTCATAACGCACCGCGTCATCCCTCTTCTGGCTCAGGAGATGGTCCACCAACAACATTTCGCCGAACGTTGAAGCTGTCTCGGCCAGCGGCAACGTGCTATGGTACGTGAGGACACTGTGGTGTGCGGCGATGATGCTGTGCACGGCGTGACCCAGCTCGTGTGCCAGCGTGCTTACATCGGAAGGCCGTCCCTGGTAATTGACCATGACCCATGGGATCAGACGAGGCGCCACACTCCAGCAGAAAGCACCGCTGCGCTTGCCCCTGCGCACCTGGCTGTCCAGATGGTCTGCCTGGAACACCTGGCGCGCCATATCGGCCAGCTGGGCGTCGAAGCTATGGAAAGCACTCAGCACAATGCTGGCCGCTTCGCCAAAATCGTACATCTTCTCGGTGTGCATCACCGGCGCGTACAGGTCATAACGTCGCAGGTGTTCCATGCCCAGCCATTTCGCCTTGAGGCGGAAGTAGCGCTGATACAGCGGGGCGTTCTGGCGACATACCTCTAATAGAGTGTCCACCACATGATCGGGCAGGTCGTTGCTCAAGTTGCGCGCGCTGATCGGGCTGGAGAAACCGCGCAGCTGCACTTGCTCGTTATACCAGTCGCGCACCACCGCTTGATACAATTGTCCCAGTATCAGGCTGTCCTGGGCGAAGACGCGACACAGCTCTTGATAGGCGCGGACACGCAGCTCGGCATTAGGATGGCGGAAGTAGGCACTGAGCTCGCCGCGGGTCAGCCGTCTTACGCTGCCATCGAGTTTGAGGCGGAAGGTATATCGATTGGTGATAGCGTCGTAAAGGGTGCGCAATGCATGGACGCCTGTCACGTCCTTCAGGTTGATGATTTTCTCTTCCACTTCGGAGAGCGTGTAGGGCTTGAAGCGGCGCATAGTCTCGAGCCAATAGCGGAATTCCCCTGCGCTCACCATCAGACGCGCTGCATTCTCGTCGTCCAGCTCCTTCCACCACAAGCTGAAAAAGAGCAGACGATTGTTAATGTCCGCCATCAATTGATCCGTGCGTGCCAACAGCGTCTGTGCTACCCGGCTCTGGGTGTTTTCGGCGAAGCTCAGCCCGGCATACGCGTGCAGGCGTTGTGAGAGGTGGGTGATGACCTCCAACTGGTGGATGAGTTCCAGCAACTCTTCCGGCGAGATATCCGGTCGCAAACACGCCCGCGCTCCCTCAAACGCTGCGGTGCGCGTTTGTAGCTCTTCAATCGCAGATTGTATTTCCGGGCTATCCGGCGCTGGGAACAGATCCACGAGGCTCCAGCGCCTCTGAAGATAGGTTGGGCTCGTGTGTGGCATAATATGCTAAAGCCTTTCCTTGAGAGACGATTGTGCATTCACAAGACCGACGTTGCCGGCACGCGATCGCCGTGCCGGCAAGCTTGATCATGATAGCACGAGTCGACCACCTAGGGAAAAAAGTGGACGTGACGCCCGCTATACGGGTGACCGGGCTGGTCGCCCCTACAACGCGCGGACACCCCCTCGCCCGCAGCGCCGGGAGAG
>JASFBB010000317.1:0-18021 GCA_036172345.1 Anaerolineae bacterium | reverse complement strand
CAGGATCTGGGAGTGTTGGCGCGTGTGCCCTTGGCGAGTGGGCTGTTAAGTGGCAAGTATCAACCTGGAGCGCAGTTCACCCGAGAGGATGATGTGCGCTCTCTACAGGATCAAGCGGAGCTGCAACGGCGGCTGCAATTGGTGCAAGAGATTGCTCGGCAGGAGGTGCCACCCGGTGTATCGATGGCGGCTTGGGCGTTAGCATGGTGTCTGCGCCATCCCGCGGTGACGAGTGTCATTCCCGGTTGTAAAACGGTGGAACAGGTGGAGATGAACGCTAGCGCTGCCGAGCTGGTGTCGGCAGATCATCCGCAAGCCTGGGATTGATCTTTGTTAGGGAGAGTTCAGGTGCATCCCGGTTCATGTGGCCGAGTCCCGCGCGTGCGTTGGGGCGCACCCAGCGAACCTGTCCAACCGGAGCCAGCGCTTTCTCATACGATTGTGATCTTCGGCGCCTCGGGGGATCTCACCCAGCGCAAGCTGGTGCCCTCTTTGTTTAGTCTCTACCGCAAGGGCCGTCTGTCGTCGGAGACACGCATCGTCGGCTTTGCTCGTCGGCCGTATGACGATCAGAGCTTCCGAGAGATAATGTATGCTGCGGTCAAGAAATTTTCCGATGGCACGCTGGACGAGACATTGTGGGATTCCTTCGCGCCAATGCTACATTACGTTCAAGGTGATTTGGAGAATCTTGAGAGCTATTCCTATCTGGATCGGGTGCTCCGTCGCCTGGAGGGTGGACCGTCCAACCGCCTGTATTACCTGGCTACAGCACCGACACTGTATATCCCCATCGTCACCCATCTGGGTGCAGCGGGGATGGCAGCGCAGCACGAGGGATGGCGCAACATTGTTATCGAGAAGCCCTTCGGGCACGATCTTGCCTCGGCACAGGCGCTCAACTATGCGGTGCATAGTGTCTTTCAGGAGAGCCAGGTCTACCGAATCGACCACTACTTGGGCAAGGAGACAGCGCAAAACATTCTCTTCTTCCGTTTTGCCAACACCATCTTTGAGCCGGTCTGGAATCGGCAGTATGTACGCAATGTCCAGATCACGGTTGCCGAATGTGTGGATGTAGGACATCGTGCCGCCTTTTACGACGCAACGGGTGTGTTACGCGATATGTTTCAGAACCATCTGCTGCAGTTATTGACGCTGGTGGCCATGGAGCCGCCGGCATCGTTCAACGCCGATGCATTGCGCAATGAGAAGGTTAAAGTGCTGAGTGCAGTGCGTCCTGTCGAGCTGCACGATACGGTGCGCGCTCAGTACGAAGGTTATCGGGACACACCTGGGGTGGCGCCCAACTCGCACACACCCACCTACGCGGCACTCAAGCTGTACATTGATAACTGGCGCTGGCAAGGTGTACCCTTCTATCTACGTTCGGGCAAGGCTTTGGCACAGAAAACCTCCGAGATCGTCATCCAGTTCCAATGCCCACCACATGTGATGTTTGACTTGCCACCCGGCAAGGAATTTACACCGAACATTCTATCCTTGTGTATCCAGCCGAATGAAGGTATTCATCTCAAGTTCGAAACGAAAGTGCCCGATTCTGCTCAGGAGACTATCTCCCGAGACCTCGAATTTCACTACCGGACAGGCTTTGGTGAGCAAGCGATTCCAGATGCTTATGAGCGTTTGCTACTAGATGCACTGCGTGGGGATGCTTCGCTCTTCGCTCGTTATGATGAGATCGAGGCGGCTTGGCAGCTTATAGATCCAATTTTGCGCGGTTGGGAGTCACCTGATGCACCGCCGCTCCTCACTTATCCAGTGGGGAGTTGGGGGCCACCTGAGGCGGACGAATTGTTGGCCCGGGATGGTAATGTGTGGCGCCTCAGCTGTGGTGGTGGATGTGAGGATTAGCCTCGCGCTTGTCCTTGCCTTATGGGCATACGCCTTAACCTGTATATAGTATGTTCCGAAGCGTCATCTCATGCGAAGCTGCTGTCATAGCGTCCGTCAAAGAAGCAAGGATACAGATAATGTCTCTTCGAAACTTGATGGCACGGAGGAAGCACAATGAGCTTATTAGGCATTGACGTGGGCACGACAGGTTGCAAGGCTGGCATTGTCACGGAAGAGGGTGATCTCCTGGCTCTGGCCTACCGCGAGTATCCGATCCTGCATCCTCAGCTCGGTTGGGCGGAGCTGGACATGCAGGACGTTTGGAGCAAAGTTAAGGAGGTCATCCGTGAGGTAACTGCCGCAACGCGCGAGCACCGGATCACCGCCTTGGCTGTTTCCTCGATGGGCGAGGCAATGACCCCAGTGTCTCTGTCCGACCGAACCATTCTGGATCGTGCTATATTGGGGATTGACGCGCGCGGGGAGGAGTACGTCGAGCAAATGGGGAAGCATCCTGGTGCCCAACGGCTGCACGAGCTGAATGGGAATATTTTGGGGCTGGCACACTCAGCACCTAAGCTGGCCTGGCTGCGCGATCACAGACGCGACCTCTTTGAGCGCGCCGACTTGTTTTTGCTCACCAGTGGTCTCATCAGCTTTCTGCTTGGTGGCGAGGCAGTGACGGACTTTTCGCTCGCCAATCGCACACTTCTGTTCGATGTACACACTGCTGATTGGTCACCTGAGTTGTTGGAGGCGGTGGGCGTACCTCGTGAGAAGCTTCCACGCGTCATGCCGGCCGGCAACGTGGTGGGCGAGGTGGACACTAGGTTGGCCGAGGAGCTGGGACTGCCGCGTGGGGTCAAGATCGTCGTGGGAGGGCACGATCAGTGCTGCAACGCGCTGGGTGCCGGGGTGGTGCGTTCAGGACGTGCGGTGTATGGGATAGGCACTTTCATTTGTATCACCCCGACGTATGACCACCTGCCACCAAGTCAGCCCTTGCGGGAAGCTGGGCTCAACATCGAGCATCATGTGTTGCCTGGCCAGTTCGTCAGCTTCATCTACAATATCGGTGGCTCTATTCTGCGTTGGGCGCGTGATACGATGGCAGCTGCCGAATACGCCGAAGCGAGGGCAAAGGGATACGATATTTACGACCAGCTGATGGCTGAGCTGCCCGAAGAGCCCACTAACCTGATGGTGTTACCTCACTTCGCCACGTGTGGCCCTCCCACTTTTGATGCCAACTCCTCTGGGGTTATCATGGGTTTGAAGCTGGAAACCACGCGGGGCCAGCTGATAAAGGGTCTGTTGGAGGGGCTTACTTATTATTTTGCCGAAGCACTGGACCTGATCCCGCACAGCGTGCTCCAAATTACCGAGTTCCGTGCTACCGGTGGCGGTTCCAAGTCGGACATCTGGCTGCAATTGACCGCCGACATTCTGGGACAGCCGATTATGCGGCTGCAGGTGAACGAATGTGGAGTGTTTGGAGCTGCATTGTTAGCTGGTGTAGGCAGCGGGAGCTTTACCTCTGGTGTGGAGGCATCTGAGTCGTTTGTCCGCATCACCCACACCTTTGAACCACGCCCAGCGATGCACGCCGTTTATCAAGAGCGCATCGCGCGTTATAAGCAGCTCTACCCGCTCATCAAAGACTATCTGCATCAAATGTGAAGGGGAGATATGGAGCGCTTCAAGGGAAAAGTTGCATTGATCACAGGGGCATCACGAGGCATCGGCCGTGGCGTTGCACTCCAGCTGGCTACCGAGGGGGCGGATGTGGTTGTCAATTATTATTCCCATGCCGAAGAAGCCCAACAGGTGGCCGAAGAAATTGGTCGTCTGGGACGCCAAGTGCTCATCTATCAAGCGGATGTAGCGGAACGAGAAGCTATCCAACGCATGTTCGATGCGACAGTGAGGCACTTCGGGCATATCGACATTGTGGTTGCCAACGCAGTTTTCGAGCGACATGCAATGCTTGTTGATGCCGATTGGGAAATACACCGACGTGTTTTCGAGGTTACCCAATTCGGTGTCTATCACACCTGTCAGTTTGCTGCGCGGCAGATGATACACCAGAACGAAGCCGGTCGGCCAGGTGGGAAGATCGTCATCATTGGTTCGCTGTGCGCCGAGGTGCCTTTCGCCGGTCAGGCTGCATATAACATGGCCAAAGCGGCTGTGCATATGTTGGGGCGTTCACTGGCGGCTGAGCTGACGCCTTACCGCATCAATGTCAACATCGTCGCGCCGGGCTGGATTGACACGCCGGGTGAGCGTGCTATGTATGGTGATGCAGTGGTGGAGGCCGGATGGCAACGCGTGCCATGGCGTCGCTTGGGCACGCCAGAAGATATCGCTAAGGCAGTCGCTTACCTTGTTAGCGACGATGCTGACTTTGTGACCGGAGCGACCTTGGTCGTGGATGGTGGGCAGATGTTATATTTGGGCTGGCCAGGCACGCCACCGCCGGTCGCTTGGGGGCGAGCGGGTGACGGGTAATCAACGAAAGCAGATGGATAAATGAGGTGGCAGGTTGATGGAAGGTCTGTTGGCCCTTGAGGATGGCCGTCTTTTCCCAGGGGTTGGCTTTGGCGCTCAGGGTGTTCAGACTGGAGAGGTGGTTTTCAACACCTCGATGACAGGGTATCAGGAAATCCTAACGGATCCCTCGTATCATCGCCAAATTGTAACGATGACAGTGCCCCATATCGGCAACACGGGTGTCAACCGTGAGGATATTGAGTCGCGGCGCGTGTGGGTGGCTGGTTTTGTGGTGCGATCACTGAGTCCGGTGGTGAGCAACTGGCGGGAGCAGGGCGACCTGGAGGGCTATCTCGAGTCCTATGGTGTGATCGGCCTGACCGAGGTGGCAACCCGGGCATTAGTGCGTCACATCCGCAACCGCGGGGTGATGCGTGCCGCCATCGCGCATGGGCCAGCTGCGAGGGATCCTGTCGCCCTTATCGAGCTGGCACGCAGCGCTCCCGACATGGCAGGTGCCAATCTGGTGGACGAGGTGACATGCTCCGAGCCGTACAACTGGACAGAGGGAGGTAGTCCACAGTGGTATCGTTACCGTCGTTGTGAGCAGTTGGATGCTTCGGCGCCGTTGGTAGTGGCATACGATTTTGGGATCAAGCACAATATCTTGCGTATGCTCGTGGATCGTGGCTTGCGAGTGACGGTTGTGCCGGCGCGTACCCCGGCACAAGAGGTGCTCGCTATGCGCCCTGCTGGTGTGTTTCTCAGCAACGGGCCGGGTGACCCAGCTGCTGTGACTTATGCTATCGAAAATGTGCGGTATCTTCTGGGAAAGATGCCGATTTTCGGCATTTGTCTTGGCCATCAGATTCTGGCGCTGGCATTGGGTGGCCGCACAGAAAAGATGCGCTTCGGACACCGCGGCGGCAATCAGCCTGTAAAAAACTTACTGACCGGTGTGGTGGAGATCAGCAGCCACAATCATGGCTTTGTCGTCAGTCCCGACAGCGACTTAGGAGGTGCCGAAGTCACCCATATCAATCTGAATGACAATACTATTGAGGGCATCCGTCATCCCAAACTGGGTGCTTTCAGTGTACAATTCCACCCTGAGGCCTCCCCAGGACCGCACGATTCCCTTTACTTGTTCGATGAGTTCGTCAAGCAGGCGTTGAATAATAGATAAATAGTGGGATTGTATGCCTTCCATCACCACTGTCACACTCAACCCCGTTCTGGACAAAGCGTTCAGCACGCCGCGGTTAGAGCCTGGTACCATTCATCGTCTACGCCTGATGCGCGAGGATCTGGGAGGCAAAGGGATCAACGTTTCGCGCACACTGCGTATGTTGGGCATTCCAAGTCGCATTGTTGCGTTCTTTGGTGGTCGTACGGGCCAATATATGCATCAGCAGCTGCTCGCGGCTGGCTATGAAGTGGTGCCCATCGAGGTGGAAGGGGAGACGCGCCAGAACATCACCTTGTTGGACGAAGCACGCGATCAGTACACCAAGTTCAACGAGCCTGGACCCACCGTGGGCGAACGCCAGATCCTCGCATTGCAAGATTGCATTAAGCAGCTGGCAAAGCCGGATGATGTGTGGGCGTTCTGCGGCAGCTTGCCGCCCGGTGCACCGGACGATCTTTATGCACGCTGTATCACCTTGGCGCAAACGCGTGGTGGACGCGCCTTTCTGGACACGAGTGGTACGGCGCTGCGAGCCGGTCTGGCGGCATCTCCCTTCGCTGTTAAACCTAACAGTGAGGAGGCAGCCGAGCTGCTCGGTGTGATGCTCTCTGGCGATGCAGAGCATGCTGCCGCTGCACGCCAGCTGCACAAGCAAGGTATCGCTTTGGTGGCCATCTCGCGCGGAGCACAAGGGGTTGTGTTGGCAATGCAAGATCAAGTGTGGATGGCCACCCCACCACCGGTCCACGCGCGCAGTCCAGTGGGTGCCGGTGACGCCGCATTGGCCGGACTTATTTGGGCGGTTTATGATGCCTGTGATCCCGCCGAAGTTGTGGCACGTGCGGTAGCGTGTGGTACCGCAGCAGCTATGCAGGAAGGCACCGGGGTGGGTGATCGCTGTCTGGTGGAAACGCTGCTACAACAGGTCATCGTCACCAGGTGGGGCTTCTAGCCTATCAAATGTGGCAATTCCGGGATGAGAAGCGCCAGCGATAATCTCCGATAGCTGTTCGTCAGTCGCAGCCAAGTGATATCAACGCTTCGGTTGCCACTCTAGATCGCTTTGGAGCGTGTGGTAGCACTCGTATACCAGTTTTGCCAGCGGCTCGTCTGGACGAATACCACACACTTTTTGTAGCGCTCCCTCGAGCCCTGACTCTCGGATGATCGATTGTAACTCGATCGCATGGGGATCCTCTGGGTCGTCGTATGTCAATCCGGCAGCGATTCCCCAAGCCAGTCCTGAAGGGGTGATGTGATGTTTCTCGGCCAGTCGTGCTGCACCCACCAGCCGGTCGTTTGGCGCCAATTTGCGCAAGGGGTCGCGTGCCAGACGGCTGATAGGATCTCCTAGGGCGCGGTTGGAAAAGCGATCCAATAGATATTGCACGTTTTCAGCCAGCGCCACGGCGTCCAATCGGTGTTCTGCCTGGAGTGCGCGACTCGACTCGTTGAGTGCTTGGTGGAGCAAAGCGCTGATGCGTGGGTGGCGCAATGCCTCATAGCCATAGGTGTAACCGAGTCGATAACCCAGGTAACCTAACATGGCGTGGCCAGCGTTGTGGATGTAGAGCTTGCGATCAGTGTAAGCCACAAAAGGCGACACAGCGTACATACCGACCACTTCAGGCAACGATCCCACGAAGGCATCACGGTCCACCGGCAACACTTTATAGGGCTCGGCCACGATAAGGGTGGGATCGGCAGCACGCTGCTCGGGTGTAGGCACAGGGGACATCCGCGCGATAACCGATGCGACGAACCCGACACGTTCGCGCAGCAGAGGTTTGAGATCTTCTGGTAACCCATCTGCTACATAGTTGCGTAACACGTCCGGCGCATCGTGGAGATTTTCCGCCAGAATAATATTCTGGGGTGTGCTTATCCCCACAGACCAGCGTCGTGTCAGTCCGGTTGCAATGGAAATGGCAATTGCAGAGAGCGCACGCGCACCTACCGCAGTCGCCATAATAGTAGCGTTAGCTACCTCTTCTGCCACCTGGTTCACCTGTCTTGCATCCACTGCGCACACCGGTCCGATGGTGAGATCTTCCGTCCCGAAGACACCGGCCAAGCGCAGCGTGTAGCTCCCTCTTCGATTCAGGGCTTCAACCAGTGCTTGATCCACGTCCACAAAGACCACATGGTAACCCGATTCGCTAAATAGCTGACCCAGGAAGCCCCGTCCCACGCTTCCCGCGCCGAAGATAACCGCAGTTGGTCGTCCATTCATCTCGGTGACAACTCCTTACGACTCGCTAGGCTGATACCTCTTCTGGCAGGTGATCTCCTTCGATCCATATTGCACCATCTGGTCCAACCTCTTTCTTCCAGATGGGCACAATCTGCTTGAGGCGCTCAATGGCGTAACGACATGCTTCGAAGCAACCGTCGTCGCGATGAGCACTTGAGACGGCGATGACTACCGCAATGTCGCCGACTTCCAGTCGTCCGACACGTTGAACAATGGCAACCTCCGCTATGCGTGGCCAACGTGTGTGAAGCTCCACCACGATTTGGTGCAGCATATTCAGTGCCATTTGTTCGTATGCTTCGTATTCCAGATAGAGCACGGCTCTAGCATAAGAGACGTTGCGCACGCTGCCCACAAATGTCGCTACCGCACCGGTATCTGGTCGGATGGTTTTGCGGATGATGGGCTCGATGTCAAGAGGGTCGCGGGTGATCCCCACGTAGTCTATGCCTCCACTCACGGGTGGAAAGAGGGCCACCTCATCCCCTTCGTGCAGAGGGCTGCTCGGCGCAGCGAGCTGATGGTTAAGCGCAACGAATGTGCGCGTGGCAAGATCTCGCAAGGCTGGGAACTGGGCATAAAGCTCTTGCAACAAGTCGTCCAGCGTGGCACCTTCTGCCAACTCGCACGCTAGCTGCCCGCTGCCGACTATCTCGCGCAAGCGAGCGAACAGTTTTACCGTCACCTGCATCACTTACTCCCCACTCCACTCACCGCTCTTGCCGCCGCTCTTGTGTACCAGTCGTACCGCTTCGAGTCGCATTGAACGGTCCACCGCCTTGCACATATCATAGATGGTCAAGCCGGCAATTGCCACAGCAACCAATGCTTCCATTTCTGCACCCGTCTTGCCCATCGTGCGCACGATAGCACGGATTTCCACTGCGGCGAGCTCTCCCTCCATTGTTGGCGCGAGTGGAGTGAACGTGATATCGACATATGTCAGAGACAGGGGATGACACATCGGGATCAGTTCATGGGTGCGCTTGGCTGCCATGATCCCGGCCACTTGGGCCACAGTAAACACATCCCCCTTGGGCATTCCACCTGTCTGGATGCATGTGAGCGTGGACGGCTGCATCAACAAGTGTCCACGTGCGATTGCCTCACGCAATGTGTCGGGTTTCGCACCGACGTCGACCATGCGAGCGTGCCCGTGTGCATCTATGTGGCTCAATTCATCCGGGGATATTCCACCTTCGTGCTCCATCGCTTCCATATCTGGATCCTAAGTTTGCCACATCCGAGTGTTTCCTATTGCCCACTAGAGATCATGCCACCTGTTGGAATGCTCTACGCGCCGCGGTGATGGTGGATTCGATCACCATGTCGTCGTGAGCTATGGAGACGAAACCGGCCTCGAATTGCGAGGGCGCCAGATAGACGCCCTGCTCCAACATCGCTTGGAAGAAACGCGCAAAGCGTTGTGTATCCGCGCGTTTTGCACTGCTCCAATCAGTAACTGGATCGGGAGTGAAAAATGCGGAGAACATGGTGCCCGCTTGGGTGGCGAAGATCGGAACACCTGCCGAACGTGCGGCGGCGTTAATCCCGTCGCACAGCTTCCGCGTGCGTGCCACAATGCTATCAAAGACGCCTGGCTGACGCAAAACGTTCAACGTTTCGATGCCCGCTGTCATTGCCAAGGGGTTGCCGCTCAACGTCCCCGCCTGGTACATCGCACCAGCGGGAGCCACCAGCTGCATAATCTCGGCGCGGCCTGCATAGGCACCCACCGGCAATCCACCGCCGATCACTTTGCCAAGTGTGGTCAGATCTGGCACGATGCCGTAAAGTGCTTGGGCGCCCCCCAGAGCGATCCGGAAGCCACTCATCACTTCATCAAAGATCAACAACGCTCCGTGCTGCCGGGTGAGCTCGCGCAGGCCACCCAAGAAGCCTTCTACAGGTGGTACCACGCCCATATTGCCTGCCACTGGTTCCACGATGACTGCTGCGATCTGACCGGGATGAGCATCGAAGATAGCGCGAACTGCTTCCAGGTTGTTGTATGGTGCTACCAAAGTATCTTGTACGGCCCCGCGTGGCACCCCAGGGCTGTCGGGCAGACCCAGAGTTGCCACACCGCTCCCCGCCTGTACCAGCAGCATATCGGCGTGACCGTGATAACATCCTTCGAACTTGATAATCTTATCACGGCCAGTGAACGCCCGCGCCAGGCGCAGAGCGGTCATAGTTGCTTCGGTGCCGGAATTGACGAAACGGATCATTTCACACGCCGGCATCAGCTCACGGATCAGCTCAGCCAGCCGTGTCTCCAGAGCAGTTGGTGCGCCATAGCTTGTACCACGTTCCACTGCCTTTTTTAACGCTTCCACCACCTGTGGATGGGCGTGTCCCAAGATAAGAGGACCCCAGCTTAGCACATAGTCGATGTAGCGATTGCCGTCGGCATCGTATAAGTAGGGACCCTGTCCTCGGGTGATGAACAGAGGCTGTCCTCCCACAGCGCGAAACGCGCGTACGGGCGAGTTGACCCCTCCAGGGAGCACCTTCTGTGCAGCAGCGAACAACGCTTGAGATTGAGCAATGCGCATCAGCTCCTCCTTAGCATTTTGTCCGATCGAGGCACGCGGTCGCTCATAGGATTCTTGCGAAACCTGATAGTATACGATCACGCTTCAGTGGGCGGCTTTCGGCCAATCCCTATGGGTAGCTCGACACGATATACGAGCATCTTTCTACCGTTCAGGACGATTTCCTGATCGATGCGCGCACCTGCCAGTCTGGCGATCATCCAGCGCACTGCACGATTGTTCTTCTCAACGGTGCCAACTGCTCGCATAGCACCACGTCGATAAGCTTCTTCCAGTAGTTGATCCAATATCCTCGGACCGATCCCCTGACGCATATGATTGCGTCGTAGGCCGACGAAGAGAATTTCCGCCTCGTCGGGCAACGGTTTGAGCGTGCTGGGGTAACGAACGCTCTGCATCAGCTGCCTGATCAATCCGGGATCATGCAGTACCTGACGCACTACAGGCCAAAGCAGACGATACCAATGCTGATGTTTAATTGTGCGGAAAAGCTGGCGCGTGTCTGTAGTGGCAAAACCCACGCCAATCACCATCTCGCCTTCTATGGCTACAGAGCCAAAGACGTAGGGCGATTCGGCAAATAATTCGTACAGACACACCAGGAAATCTTTGCCTAAGCGAGTCAGGAAGGTGTTTGGCTGGCCTTCGATATGAATCTCTGCAGCATCCCGTGCATATACGCGTGTGTACGGCCTGATCTCCATAAGGTTGATTGCTTGACCTCGCTTTGCGATAAAGTTTCCCTCGCCAATCCCCTCTTGCGGAGGCGATTGTTCCAGATGTATTGTGCGGATCTCTCCTATCACACGTGGAGTATTGGTCATCTCGACTAACGTCGGTCACTTGGCAATTGTCCTGGGAATGTTCTCCACAGAGTGGGGCATCCTTAGAAATTGCTTGGGCGATCACTCATCAATCAGTATAGCGGTGAGGTTATGCATACCTCAATGCGCCAGGTGTTTCATCGCCATAGCGAGAACGGCTTTTGCCACGTTTTCACCTTGTACAATGCAGTCTGGGATGCCGATCCCTCCGTGTGCGCTTCCAGCGATGTACAGCCCAGGCAACTCCCCTGCTAATTTTTCGATCTCTGCCACACGCTCTAAGTGGCCGACATCGTATTGTGGATTGGCGTTTTGCCAACGATGCAACCGGACCAGCACCGGGTCAGCGCTAATCCCCATGATACATCGTAACTCCCTGCGCACCAAGTTTAGGATGTTCTCATCCTCAAGCATTACGGTATCCTCGCGATGGGGTCCGCCCAGGAAGACGCGCAGGAGCACGTGATCTGCTGGCGCCCGAGAGGGGAACTTGGTCGAGGTCCACGTGCATGCCATTAGAGGGGTTGGTTCACGACGTGGCACCACAAAGCCGAAACCATCCAGGGGATGATCGATCTCATCGCGTCGATATCCCAGCGATAATGTGGCGGTTGAGACATAACGGATGCCACGCAGGTGATGGGCCAACGTTGCGTGAAGCGGAGCCACCAGCGTCGCAGCGGTGTACGCGGGCACTGTCAGCACAATTGCGTCTGCATGGATCATCTGGCCATCTCGAAGCCGGACGCGATATCCTTTCGCCCGTCCCCTATGGCTTCCTGCCTCGTCCCTGTCAACCAGCTCCAGGCGAACTACCGGGCTATTCAGCCGTATATCACCGCGCAGTCGGGCACACAGGGCTCTCACCATCTCCTCTAAGCCACCATATAGTGTCATAAATAGCGGCAAAGAAGGGCCGGCACGTTGTGCCATTTGACGTTTCTGGATGAGCATACCTTTGATCAAGCTACGATGGGTGCGTTCCAGCTCCATGAAGCGCGGAAAGGTGGCTGCCAAGCTCTGACGTTCTGCGTCAGAAACGTAGATGCCCGACATCAGGGGTTCGGCGATCTTGTCAAGTGCTTCCTGCCCTAAACGGCGGCGGATAAAGCTGGCTAGACTTTCATCGCCATCTTGGCGGCGCCGCGGGATGAACAGATCAAGGGCCATGCGCAACTTACCAGGCAGTGAGATCAACGACGACGTGACAAAGGGGGTAAAGCGCGTCGGGATCACCAGCATCACCCCATCGGGCAGCGGACGCAAGCGACCGTTGATCAAAACATAGACCTTGCGCTTGACTTCGTTGGCACCCAGCAAACGATCCTCCAGCCCTAGTTCACGACACAGATTAAGAGCGGCCGGCTTTTGGGTGAGAAATGAGTCGGGTCCGCCTTCTATCGTAAAACCGGAGATATTTTCGGTGACGATTTTGCCACCCCAACGCGAATCGCTCTCCAGAAGGCTGTAAGTGACCTGAGGCGGTGCATATTTCTGCAAGTAATATGCCGCTGCCAGGCCTGTAATGCCCCCTCCGATGATGACCACATGGAATGTGCGCTCTCCTATAGAATGGGACGAGCGTTGAGGTGAAGCTGTGCTTTCGATATCATAAAAACTTGCGGGATCTGAGGAGATCGACGGATTCAACGTTGCGACTCCCGATGTACGAGCTCCACTAAGTAAGCCACCGCTTCCACAGAGGTCTGAGGCAGGATCCCATGGCCAAGATTAAAGATGTGCCCCGGGCGATTGCCTGCCCGCTTTAAGATATCTATGGTCTGCCGCTCCAATTCCTCATATGGTCCCAACAGCACGGCGGGATCGAGGTTACCTTGAATAGCGCGATGGTATCCGATGCGCTGCCATGCTTGATCGAGTGGCACGCGCCAGTCCACTGCGATGACATCCCCACCCGCTGCAGCAATCTGCTCGATCATTCCACATGTGCCGGTGCTGAAGTGGATGACGGGCACACCGGTGGCCTGTGCCACCCGGAGCACGTACTGCGAATAGGGGGCTACATAATGTTCATAGTCCGGAGGACTCAGCGCACCCACCCAGCTATCAAACAACTGCAGGGCTTGGGCGCCTGCCTCCACTTGTGCCTGAAGGTAGTGGCCTATGAAACGTGCTAACTTTTCCATAAGGAGGTGCCATATTTGCGGCTCCTGATACATCAGCGCCTTAGTTTGGACCAGATTGCGCGCACTGCCCCCTTCGATGGCATAGGTCGCCAACGTGAAAGGTGCTCCGGCGAATCCGATCAATGGCACGTGACCGTCGAGCTCTTGACGCGCCAGCCGGACGGCCTGTAATACGAAGTGCAGACTCTCGCGTGGATCAGATTCGTGCAGTGCCTCGACCTCGGTCCGACTACGCAGGGGTTTACAGATTATAGGTCCTTCTCCGTCGGTGAACTCCACTTCGAGCCCCATCGCTTCCAATGGTGGCAAGATATCGGAATAGATAATCGCGGCGTCCAGGTCAAAAGCCCGAATCGGTTGCATGGTAATCTCAACTGCCAGTTCAGGGGTTTTCACTAACTGCGCCATCGTGTATCGTTCGCGCAATCGGCGGTATGCTTCCATGTAACGTCCTGCCTGGCGCATCAGCCAGATCGGAGTACAGTCCACTGGCTCGCGGCAGCATGCCCTCAGAAAACGATCTTTCATATCCAACTACTCTGGAGCTTCTCTTGAAAATTCACATGCCTGCCAACCAGCGTGCTGCGTCTTTGGCATGGTACGTCAGAATCAGATCGGCCCCAGCACGTTTGATGCTGGTCAACAGTTCAAGTACCACGGTGCGTTCGTCCAACCATCCGTTGGCCGCTGCGGCTTTTACCATCGCATACTCACCGCTCACGTTGTAAGCGGCTACTGGTACATGGGTTGCCTGGCGCACACGATACACGATATCGAGATAGGGTAGGGCCGGCTTGACCATCACCATGTCGGCTCCCTCCTGAATGTCCAACTCCAGCTCACGCAATGCTTCGCGTGCGTTTGCCGGGTCCATCTGGTGAGTTTTGCGATCGCCAAATTTGGGCGCGCCTTCGGCGGCCTCACGGAAGGGACCGTAGAAGGCGCTAGCATACTTGATTGCGTAGCTCAGGATGCTCACGTTGGGAAAGCCTGCTCCGTCCAGAGCACTTCGAATGGCGGCTACCATGCCATCCATCATACCGGAGGGCGCCACGATATCCGCGCCGGCGCGTGCGTAGCTAACCGCTGCACGTCCCAGAATTTCCAGCGTGGCGTCATTATCAATGCGGCCGTCCCGCACAATACCACAATGGCCATGATCAGTGTATTCGCACATACATACATCGGCGATCACGATCATCTGGGGCAGAACAGCCTTGATAGCACGGATAGACCGCTGCACAATGCCATCGTCGGAGAAGTTTTCGCTCCCTTGGGCGTCTTTGCGCGCCGGAACACCAAACAGGATCACCGCTGGGATACCCAGCGTCTGACACTCCTGCGCTTCACATACCAATTGGTCGACCGATAGTTGATACACACCGGGCATAGAGGACACGGGATGTCGCACCGCTTCGCCGTGTACGGCAAACATTGGGTAGATAAAGTCCTGGGGGTTGAGCTGGGTCTCGCGTACCATCTCACGCAGTGTAGGGGTGGCACGCAGGCGGCGAAGGCGAATGATAGGGAAGTGCATCACACGTCATCTCCTAATACATATGGAAGATATGCGGCATAATGCTATGGCTCAGGCTCGTGAGACCCTGAGGATAATGAGAGTTTCTTGCTCACCTCTTCTTGAAACGGGAAACTGTGTGGTTCGTAGGTGCAGAAAGGTTCTTCGGCCAGGACATTGCCGGTTATCGCGTACGCGCGCGAGCGAGAACCTCCACACACACCGACGAACTCACACAATCCGCAGCGTCCTTCATACTGATCTGTATCACGCAGATTGCGGAAGAGGGGAGCGTCGCGATAAATATCCACCAACGAGCGCTCACGCACGTTTCCGGCACGTAATGGCAGGAACCCGCTGGGAAAGACGTCACCCCGACGCGAGACAAACACGAAACCGTTGCCCGCATTGATATGCATAGGTGTTCTGTGGATGCTGCCAGGCGCGCGTGGTTGCAGACCTGCAGCTTGCACTACGCGCTGCAATCCGGCACGCAGCTCATAATATACGGGGTGCAGCTCGAAGTAGCTCTCCGGAGGCAAGCCTTTCTCTTCCAAAATAGCACGTTGCAACACAACACGCTTGTAGTGATGTCCTTCAACCGGTTTCGCGCTGATGTACTTGGATACGTCGTATAGGAAATGCATCACCGCCTCGTACTCTGCCGGCGAGATCTCGTCCTCCGGGCGTCCGCGTCCCGTGGGCACTAAGAAGAACAAGCTCCATGTCATCGCGCCAATCTGCTGCACGAGCTGGAAGATATTGGGCAAGTCGTGCAGATTGAAGCGTGTGACAGTTGTGTTGATCTGTGTTTTCAGGCCCATCGCACGTGCTGCGCGCCATCCGTTTGCTGTCCATTCGAAGGAGCCAAGCACACCGCGGAACTCATCGTGGCGGGCGGCGGTGGAACCATCGATGCTGAGCGAGATCGCTTTGGCGCCTGCCTCCTTCAGGCGATACAGGTTCTCCGTCGTCAGCAGCGGCGTGCCGGAAGGTGAAACCGCCACAGGCAGGCCGATGTCGCTCGCGTAGCGCACCAGCTCAAATAGGTCTAAGCGTTTGAAGGGGTCGCCACCCGTGAAGATGAAGATGGGGTAGGGACGGCCAAACGCTTTGACCTGGTGGAGAAGCTGGCGTGCTTCCTCGGTGGCCAGGGCAAGCGGGTCATGCTCCGGTTGTGCTTCCGCACGACAGTGCTGGCATGCCAGATCGCATGCGTGGGTCGTCTCCCAGATCACCATAAACGGGCGTTCGTTTACATCGTAAACCGGTTGTCGGATCAATTTGAAGGTAGATTGTCTTTCCATATCTCCAACGCTCTGAGCAAACCATCCACAGTATACTCGTCTGCTACTATGTCCACACGCAAACCCAGCTGTCGGGCAGTCTCTGCGGTGACTGGGCCGATGCATGCGATGGCCGGGTCACCATAGTTAATGCCACGCGTCAACGCTACGAAATGGCGCACGGTCGAAGAGCTGGTAAAAGTCACAACATCCACCCCTTGTTGCAGCTGCTCGAAGGCGAGCGGAGGAGGCGTGGTGGGCAGTGTGCGATATGCGGCCACTTCATCCACGATGGCGCCGCGCTCACGCAACCCTACCGTCAGTTCCGCACGTGCGATGTCTGCCCGCGGCAGCAAGATGCGCGCTCCGTGCACCTCACCGATGACATCCAGAATGGCTTCGGCACGATATTCGCTCGGCATCACATGGACCTCGATTCCAGACTGTCGCAGCACCTGCGCCGTTTTAGGGCCGATTGCAGCAATCTTGCCAGTAAATCCGGGAATTCCCTGCAATCGTTCTAGAGACATCCCCAATATGTTTGCCTGGCGTGTTCGGAATTGTTGCACTCCATTGACACTGGTGAAGATGATCCAGTCATATTGAGACAATCGCCGGATAGCTTGATCCAAGGCACCGCCTGGTTCAGGAGGTGCAATTGTGATCACAGGAAACGAGATCGGAATAACACCTGCCCGACGCAGCAGCTCACACAGCACTTCTGACTGTGCCTCTGGTCGTGTGATCACTACGCGCAGACCGGAAAGCCCTTTTGCCATATGACCTGGTCCCTGAATTAAATCTCTTTCCTTGTCACCGCCCTGTCGCGCTCTTGAAGCAGTTCTGCCGCGCCACGTGCCAGTGCCTCTTGAGCGAGCCGAAAGCCCAACTCCTCCGGTTTGTTGATGTCCCCTTCTCCCCAGACTCGCACGATACGCTGGCCATCCAGGCTCGCCACCATTCCCCGCAGCCACAGTGTAGATGAGTTGGGGGTACGTAGCTCCGCATACGCCGCCACCGGCGCCGCGCAACCGCCGCCCAACCCATTTAGAAAAGCACGTTCTGCGGTCACTGCTGCCCAGGTAGGTGCGTGATGAACGGGATGTAAAAGATTCAAGACGGCCGTATCATCTGCGCGACATTGCACTGCCAGCGCGCCCTGTGCTGGCGCCGGCAACATCTCTTCGTAGGGGAAAGGGTGCATGATATGCGCTTCCAATCCGAGCCGGATAAGCCCGGCAGCTGCTACGACCACTCCGTCGTAGTCTGGCGTGCCCGCCTTGCGCAGGCGCGTGTCCAAGTTGCCACGCAAGTTGACAATCTCGGCATCGGGACGCAGCGCACGCAGTTGAGCAGCGCGACGCAAGCTGCTGGTGCCGATGCGCGGCGCTGGCGGCAACGCTTTCAATCCTATCTTGTGGCGTGATATGAACACATCGTATGCTGGTGCGCGCTCGGGAACAGCGCCGATTACCAAATCCTTCGCTATGCCGATAGGCAGATCTTTCAAGCTATGCACTGCCATGTCTATCTCGCCGGAACGCAATGCTGCTTCAATTTCGGCGGTGAAAAGGCCCTTGCCGCCAATTTCGGGCAGTGGTGACCGTGTCTCACGGTCGCCTCGTGTTGTGTAGACTCGAGTTACGATGGTGAGTTCTGGCCAGGCGGCTTGGAGCAGCTGGGCGACCAACTCAGTCTGCCGACGCGCCAGCACGCTAGGACGTGTGCCCAGGGTTAACGTCATCTTGGTAGTATGGGCCATCATGGCTGCTTCTCAAATCGATCCCATCCTCCTGTTCGGGTGTCTCACAACCGTGCAGACCAAGGCCGAACAGATCACGAACAGCACTGGCGTAGTGATGTCCTTGGCCTTCAAGAGCATGTTTTTTTAACTGCA